>MAXP01000107.1 GCA_001751085.1 Desulfobacterales bacterium C00003060
CCACTCCAATACTCCATCACTCTACGTGGATGGCACAGGTCAACTGACAGTGAAAGGTCCATAATCGCAAATAGTCGCAGAATTCCCTAACGTTGGCCTACCGATACGGCTCCAGATCTTTCAAGAACTCCGGTTCAACCTCAAATCCATTGGCAAGGGCCTTATCGCAATGTTCAATCGCTTCCTTGTAGGCGCCCTTCTCAAAATAAGCCAGTGCAAGGTTATTATGGGCAACACCAAAGGTAGGCCCAAGCTCCAGGGCCTTGTTGGCGGCATCAATTGATTCGTCTAAACGCCCCAGCATAAAATACGCGCTGGCAAGGGTGCTGTAGGCCTGGACGAACTCCGGGTTAATGGAAACCGCCTTCTCAAGGAAAGGAATGGCCATCTCGGGATCGCCTTTCTGCACACAGGCAAAACCCAGATTTCCATAGGGCTGGGCAAATTTCGGCCTGACCGCGATGGCCCGCTGATTGAAATGGATACAGGCGTCCAGGTCTCCCCTGTGCAAGGAAATGCCACCGAGAGCCACATAGGCCTCTCCCAGCGTGGGGCATTCATTAACGGCTGCCATGAGTTCCTCCACAGCCTCATCCCACCTGCTTTCAGCTATCAGGCCCACGGCAAGGTTGTAATGTGTGGTACCGCACTCGGGGCTCTTGACCAGGGTCGCTACCTGGCTTTCAATATACTCTCTCGTTGTCTTTGGTTCTTTCATAAGGTCCTCTCGAACAAAAGAGGGAACAGGTCGTCAGACCCATTCCCTCCCCGGATTGTAAAGCAGTTTGCACACGAACTACTTAACGACTTCTGATGAAGCCGAACGAGGCGCCTTGCCGGCAAGAGGGTTGTATAGCTTCAGAATCGCAAATTTCATAATATCCAGGCTCTTGTTATCCGTGATAAAACCCATCAAGGTACTCTCTGCATCTCCAGGAAGCACACAGGCATTTGAAGCATCGAAGACAGCGTCCGGGAAGCCCTTCGCAAGCTTCTTTTGTTCTTTCTTGGTGAGGCCTACCTGAATCACCTTTTTGCCGTCTATCTCCTGAATCTGGTCCCCCACTCCAGCATCTTCAATCTGCTTGAGTTTCTCGTCATCCAAAAACACATTGATATAATAGTCCGCCATGTAAACACCTCCTAATTAATTAAAATTGGGCCTTCATTTGAAAAAGGGAAATTCCTGTACTCTCAAGTTGAGGCCTCTTCATACAATATGCTTTCTGACCGGAACGCGCACCCCCCCCTCCATTCGTAAAAATTCATTGTTTACACAGTTAGCATGTTACCTTAGAAAATCAGTTCTCTATATAATAACAATGCTCTCCTGTCAAGAGCAGTCCTGGCGCATGAAATCCTGATTTCGAGTTTCTTGAATTCGCAACTGAAGGAATTCCAAAATCAGAATTGCTGTTGCGGCCCCTTTGACCTTGACACACAAGGCCATTTCCTCCTATGCTCTCCCACCAATAAGGGAATGGTATATCATTCCTTCTCCAGGAGTAACAAGCTGAATGGAATTTCAGAATTGCGTCAGAAATGAGTACGGCAAGTGTGACCTTCCGTCCAATACAATTAACAGAATAAAAGACGGGTTGCGGAAATTGGGGCTCGACGTTGGTTACTCGGCATTTCGAGTGTCGGACAACATCTATTGGGGGCGGACATGGATTGATTCAATAAGGATAGTCTGTAACGGGAAAGGCGTTACCCCGGAGCTTGCGGAGGCCAGTGCATACGCAGAACTGGCTGAACGCCTCAGCGCCGGGCTGTTCTATCCGGTTTTTGAAGAACAGGTGAGGTTTAACACTCCTGCCCTTTACAATGACGAAACTGACAGGTTCCTGAATTATGAATGGATGGAGGGATATGTGCATGCCCACCAGGATGATTTGGAAAACCCCATCAGGATAGAAGACCTGCTGGCAAACGAAAGGCATCTGACAGATAAGAATATTGAGGATATCAAAAACAGCAGAATGGCCAGACATTGGGTTGACGGTTTTTCGATAATTCTCAAAGAGACAGTAAAAGTCCCGGTCAATTTTGTTGCATATATTCACGGGTCTAACGGGATGGCGGCAGGAAACACCATAGAAGAAGCAATGATTCAGGCATCATGTGAGATATTTGAACGTCATGCCCAAATACAAATAATCAAGCCCGAAAAAACAGTTCCCTCAATTGACATAGACTCTCTGAACAATGCCGCCATAAAGGATATGATTGAATTCTATCACGGAAAGAATGTCGATGTAATAATCAAGGATCTTTCTCTTGATGGACTGTTGCCCTGCATTGGGGTTCTGTTCATCAACAACAACTTACGTCCTGACCGCCTGGAACATAGAATATTGATACCGGGGGTGTCTTTCAATCTGGACGAAGGTCTGACGAGGTGCTTTACAGAAAGCATGCAAGGTCGGAAAACCCTATTGGCATCCCGGCCACAGTTGGATAGACCGGTAGTCCATAGATCTCAGGTTAATGATTTTTACATGTTGATGAAATGCAGTGTTTCTGCAAAAGACATCTCATTTCTTGAGCAAGGAGAGATTCGGACTTACAAGAACATCAAATTCAAAGATGTTCTTGGCGAGATTGAGGAAATCAAAAGGATATGCAGACTTTTCAATACGGAGTTTATAATATTAAACTACACCCATCCGGCGTTGAATTTCCCGGTGGTAAGAATAATTATCCCACGGGTCTCTGATTTTTTACCTTTTTTGAGACAGGACATTCTCGTATCTGAAGCAACAAGACCTTCCACTGCCTGGCATGGAGAGGAATTCAGTAAGGTGATGCAGAGTTTTTTCGCATAGATGTGCTTTACGGCTGTCCTGGTTTGCGGAATACAAGACAGACCCATTCTCGGTCTATTTCTTCCTGGATCAATCTGAGATCCTGTTCAGCGTAGGCATCACGGAGGTCTTTAGTGGCAGGCTCCTTAAAACCGGAGAGAATCAGAACGCCGCCCTGTTCCAGCTTTTTTGATAGAAGCGATGATAGTCTTGTGAGCGTCGGGTAGGCCAGGTTGGCCATAATCACGGCAAAGCACTGCTTGAGGCCCTCCAACGGCGTGTTTGAGATCGAAACCTGTGCGGCAAGGCCATTCAACTGAACATTATGGATGGCCTCGGATACTGCACATACGTCGATATCAAGGCCTACCACTTCATGAACACCCAGCCCTGCCAACGCAATGGCTAAAACCCCTGTGCCGGTCCCGATATCCAGCCCTTTTAAGGGTGTATCCAGCTTAACGAAATGACAATCACTCAAGATACGATCCAAGGCTCTCAAGGCCAGATACGTGCTTGGATGCGCTCCATTCCCAAAGGCAGCTCCACCTGCAATGCTAAGCACGACATCCCCGGGTTGTGGCTGATACGTCTTATCAGGAGGCTTAATCACGATTCTTTTCGAAACCCGAACCGGCCTGTCAAAGGATTTTTCCAAAAAGCTGGTGCCGTATACATAAGTGTAGGTCAATTCACCCAGACTGACCAGATCCTTGATGGCAAGCCTCACGGTTTTCCTGTCGAGCCCGGTGGCCCCGGCAACAGACTTTTCGAGCTCGCCGGGGGCCATTTTTCTGCTGGCCTCAGTGACCGTGTTGAATATGATATGCTTTAGTTCTTGCATCTGTTTACATATACCTCGGAAGGTTATAAATGGTGATTTTCTCGGTGAGTCATGAGCATCAAGAGCAAGGCGCGAAGGCGCGGAATAGCTGGCTATTGCAAGCCTGAGCAACGCGGCTATTGATGTTCATGGCCGGCGAAAAAGTGTCATTTGTGGCCTTTCGAGGTATAAACCTTGACGCCACGTAGAACGATCACCTCCTTGCCCGCAGAGGCTTGCACCATGCATGACATCAAGGATACCCAGGCTTTTTGAGAAGTTACAGTAATACTCATCAACTAATCGATTTTATTGTAGATCTTTAGTCGAGATTGCACCATTTGTCAACCTTGCGGGAAAAATCCCGGCCAACCAACCGAAATCCGGTTGGATGTGTTTTTCTGTGTATATAGAGGGACTTCCAAAACAACTTGACGACTTGTTTTGCACAAAGTAGCATGGCAAGTTGATCGAGGTAATACGGTAATAAGGTAAAAGAAAATGTTTAGCTACGAACACTTTCATATGTAGCTTATGTTGTGGTGGATATCGGAGTGAAGACAAATGTGAAGGATGTCCGTATTATAAGGAGCCAAAATCAAACAGGAATTACAATAAAGTTCCCTACTTCCAAACAAAAAAAATGGCGGATGATTTCCGCCTCTGTTGAGGAACGGTTGAGGGGGTAAGATGTCTAAAAAAATATCGTATAATGGAGGACTACAATGAAGAAAATTTTCTTCCTCTTGATTTTGGGCTTACTAATAGCGAGTATCAGTGCTTGCGAATCATCGGAAACAAGTTCCGAGCCATGGATCCCTGTGTTGGAAGATACCAGTTTCAGTTATTTGAAGGATTCTGCTTGTGAAGCTGTAAAGGATTTGGCCAAAGCATCGAACAAGATCCAAACCGGTGAAAAAGCTGAATCAAGCAAAGCCCTTCAACGTGCGATGAATTCATTATTGGAACTACGTTTCTATTACATACCTATGACCGAGGTTCGCCAACTTGTGTATGATGCCGACAGACTGCTTTTTCTCAAGAAAGTTGACAAGACACAAGAAAAGCTGAAACAGGCAAATAAGCTGTTAACCGACATTGCCAATTCCGACGGCCCGAACCTTGAGGAACCTGTAAACAAATTAGTTCTTATGATTGATGAGCTAATCTTGAGCATCCAGGAATCATCAAGCACAGTTCCGAAAAAATTGAGAGATGTCGGGCATCGGGTCAACCTGATGGCTCTCAAGGGAGAACTAATCTTGACAGATGCGAAATTTGATCCTAACCGCTAAAAATTCGGCCTGATCCCCATTAATTGGGCCCTCTTCCGCCCCCTAACAACGCATCGTATCGTCTTTTGTATCATGAGCTCTTCCGATCAAATCAGAAAGCTTCACTCCGCGTTTCTTCACATAGCCCTTGATGCCGTTACAAATGCTTTTGAAGATGTTAGGATTCACAAACCATGCAGTTCCGACACCTACGGCTGTAGCCCCTGCCATTATGTACTCGAGGGCGTCTCGCCAGGTGGAAATGCCGCCGAGGCCGATTATTGGGATTTCCGTTTTATAACATTGCTCGATTTTCCGGAAGCATTCATAGACCATGAACACCCCAACCGGTTTTATGGCCGGCCCTGAAAGCCCTCCGGTTTTGTTTCCCAAAAGAGGTTTGCCGGTATCTACATTGATAGCCATCCCGCGCAGCGTGTTGATCATCGAAAGAGCGTCGCTTCCCCCTTCAATTGCCGCACGCGCGGGCAACGTGATGTCTGCTATGTTTGGCGTGAGTTTCGTAATAAGCAAGATACGTGGGGCTGTTCTCTTTCTGACGGCTTTCACTATGCGTTGCACTTGCTTTGGATCGGTACCAAATGCAACGCCTCCCCTTTTGATATTCGGACAGGACACGTTGATCTCAATGCCACTGATGGTTTCAGAGAGATCATGATTATTCAAATAGGACGCAACTTCGCTGAACTCGTCAACAGTCGATCCGGATATGTTGACTATGATAGGCAACGCAAAATTCAGTAATCCTGGCAGCTCTTGTTCCACAAAAAACTTGACCCCCTTGTTTTGGAGCCCTATAGAATTCAGCAAGCCTGTACGAGTCTCTACAATCCTGACTTCCGGGTGTCCCGGACGCGGCTGCAAGGTAATTCCCTTTGTGACGAAAGCCCCGAGGGACGCCTTTGTTTGAGGGCTTGTCGCCAGTCTTTCCATTTCCTCACCACTGTGGCCCGACGTGCCTGACGCTGTCATCAGCGGGCTTTTGAGCCTCAGATTTCCTATATGAACCTCAAGTTCTTTCATGTCTGATCCCAGTCAATGTGTTTTGCATCAAAAAGAGGACCGTCCGTACATACACGAGAATATTCTGTTGAACTGTTCTTTTTCGTTGTACACACACACGACATACACACGCCTATTCCACATGCCATCCTTTTCTCCAAGAGTACTTTCATTGGAATATCATACTCTAAGGTGATTCCTCGCATGGCCCTCAGCATTGGCTCAGGGCCACAAGCGATCACGAGAACACCGTCAAGATTTTCCCGGCTGTCCAGATACGACCTATATTGCTCAGTAACGAAACCGACATGACAGTTCTTCTCAGGCAACCTGCGAAAGGGCATCGAGGGCTTTGTTGAAATCTCAGTTGAGACGTATATGTCGCTTAACACGAAACCTATGCTCAGGAGATTCTCTATGTACACATACGCGTTTCCTGGATCCTCTGAAAAGGTGGGAGCAAACCGAGCTGAATAAAGGAGGGTCTCGATTCTGTCGACGCCGATGAAGGCCTTCACTCTAAATGAATAGTACTTCAGACCCTGCCCAAAGAAAACCAATGGGGCCATCCCAACACCCCCCCCTACCAGATGAACTTCCCTGATGTCTTGTGCACGCCAGTGAGCCAAATCCGACGATTTCCCAAGAGGCCCCAGCATCTCGATTTTTTCACCCTGTTTCACCTTCGTGAGCTCGTTAGTACCCACTCCATTCTCAATGACTTGGTAGAATATCTCAAATCGACTCGGAAACACGGTGTGAGCCACAGGTGCAAGATTGGGAGGGAGCGACACATTTTTGAGATATCCGAACTTGAAATAGTCACAAAATACGCGGTGAATACTGAAAGGCCTTTTTAGAAACGAGTGTGGAGTCAGATTGGCAATCTTGGCATAGGAAGCATGTTCCTCGACACAAAAAGATGTCCTTTTTTCAATCCTTTTTCTTTCGACTACTGACAACGTGTCAGTCATCACGAATTGCCCCGGGACCACATACTTAAGTTCCGGAGCTTCGAACTTGATTTTGAAGTGTTTGCAGTTCTTGTCCCCGGTCACGGGCTTATTACTTAGGACCTCAGCAGTGAAGTGATTGATTTTCTGCTCCACTCTAAAACCCGCTGTAGCCTTTTGGACGAACAGTCTCAAATGTCCATAAACATCACCATAGAGTTCAACAACTCTTCCTGCAAGCTCACCAAGGCAAAGGAAGAAGCCTCTCGGCCAATACTCCACGAACTCGACCTGCCGGTGCTTGATCATGTCTTGATGATCAGCAAAAACGAGGAAATGCATTATGCGGAAATCATCCCCGTCACTCTCAATCACCCGATTTGCAATCTGTTTGAGAGTATGTTCTCGCTCCTTATTTAAAAAGCAGAACACAATTCTCTGATGGTTGTTTCCGGCAGCAACAAAATCCGCACGTGCTGCTACGCCGGTGGGTCTTGGCAGGTGTCGGACATCGCAATATCCGGGCACCTCGGAATCATCGAAGTGAGAGTTCTCTGCAGAAACAATTGTAAAGCCATCTTTGGACAGTATCAGGTGGAGAAAGCTCAGGCATAACCTGTTATATGCCTTCCGATTTGCTTGGTTGTCCAAAGTCCATTCTCGAATTTCACCCCTCATGATTGCGGGGAACTTCTCTCGCAGCGATGGCCTAATCAGGTCGTTTGCCGTCTCCCGGATTCTTTCCAGGCTTGGAAGCTTTTGTGTATGAGAACAGGATAGCCAATAGGCTGAAATTCGGACAAAGAATTTCAACTCCGTCCGCTCGCTCGCAGAGATGTCCAATGCGTTCAGCTCAACTTCTTTTTCAGCGGTTGTTGGTCGGGGGGTATGCGCAGTGAGCAGAAGATATCGGTCCGTCAACGTGAACTCGTGAGCCTTCCTCTTCTGTGAGTTGTCAGAAAATATGGGACTCGTGTCTTGTATTTGATATCCTGCTCCCATAATTGCTTTTTCTATTAATTGCCTGGCATTTGGTCTTTTGCAGCCGTAAGCCAGAATCACGCGGCAAGACGGGCGCGTGTTCTCTCTGACCCGCTCCAAAAGCTCTTGGATCCTTGCAGTATTATCTTCCATTGACAGTGTGCCGGGGTGCCGGCCCAACTGGATCGGAAACCTCATGCCGAGCCATGAGCCCCAAAACTCAGAAAAGCCCATATAATCAACATCATCGGTATATGGCGGATCGAGAAAAACATGTGTAACCCGTGGCTTTCCGGGAAAGGGAAACCTTAGGAAATCAACCTGATGAAGGTACGCATTGTCTGAGGATGTTTCAAACCTTTCCAGTGAGTCCGAAATGCGTACAGCGCCAAGCATTGAGTTCAGTTTTCCTTTACAGCTCAGGGCGCGCTTAAACCGCATTTCAAAGGTCTTCCAAACGTTTTTTTCCATTCTCTCAGGTGGCAAATGAAACCTGGGAGGGGACCAACCGGGTGATGAGGATGGGGACTTCTTCGAAAACAGTTGCATCTGGCTACAACTATAGAGCATTGCGGTGAACGCATAGTGAAGGGTTTCTCGACATCTTAACGACGTAACCTTTTCTATGGCCTGATGCAATTCCGATAGTGCTGACAAGTTTCGGCCGGTGAACAGTTCATGGAAAAATTCGGCGTTGGTTCTTCTCTGAGTGCGTATCGGCTTCTTAGGAAACCAGGATTTCGGTTGGACTTGGGAAAGGCGAATTTGGCGATTGATCTCGTCCATGGTCAGAGGGTGAAGTTGGTCAAATCCGCAATATCCGCACGTGAACTTGACGGCTTCAGGGAAGTCTTCACCGTCTTTCCGGCCCCACTGCAAATAGTCAAAGTAGATCTCCTGC
Organism: Desulfobacterales bacterium C00003060; assembly: GCA_001751085.1. Lineage (GTDB taxonomy): Bacteria > Desulfobacterota > Desulfobacteria > Desulfobacterales. Next base: position 8,763 of record MAXP01000107.1, read on the forward strand.
CGGCATTTTGGGCAATGGATTGCATAGTGACTGAGTATGTTCTCGGCCACACCATGACGAACCGTATCGAAGGTTTGTTCGAGAGCAAAAAGGCTGACCGGCTGGATTAGCACTTTGGATAAGAAAACGGCCATGGGGTTCAAATCACTCCCTATCACTCTGGCTCCAATGCTAAGAGCAGTGATCATGGGGGTGCCCCCGCCGCAAAATGGATCGAGAACGACGTCACCAGGCTGCAAGCCCTCGAAAACCCGCATGAGGCCGTTTGTCGGCCTTCGGCCCCAGTACGGATGAGAACGAGAGATAGTGTAGAAATCCGGCGATGCGTTTCTTTGTCCTGATATGGTCATCAGAATGGACTCACCACGGCTGCAATTGGAACTCTTGCCACAAGAGAGTGTTTGACGTGACTGTGGAATTTCGAGATGCCCAAAGATCATCTGCGGAGAGACGGCAAGCCTACCCATCAGCACAATCATGGGCACAGTGATCAATCTTGGCCCAACAGGCAGGCTTGGGGGAAACGGATAAGATGTTGTTTTTATTGGTGCCGGAGGTCGGAATCGAACCGACACGGGCGCAAGGCCCGGAGGATTTTGAGTCCTCTGCGTCTACCAGTTTCACCACCCCGGCTAAGGTACGTTTAAAACATACAAAAGGGAGTTTTTGTTGTCAACAGAATTATGGGCATATCGCCCAAAGGCCCCAGAATCTGGATATGTCTTGACAGCGAGCCAGGATATCACTATACATCTAAAGGGTTTTTCACTCAAAAAGTCAACCTTCATCTAAAGGAGTCTTGTATGTTTGGTATGGGGATGCCGGAGATCTTATTGATTCTGGCTATCGCCCTCATCGTCCTTGGTCCCAAGAAGCTTCCTGAAATCGCCAAGTCCCTGGGACGGGGCATCTCCGAGTTCAAGAAAGCCACGCAGGAATTTAAGGAAAACCTTGACGTTGACAACGAACTGAAGGATGCCCGCAACACAGTGCGGGAGGCCAAGGAAGACATTGAGGACACAGTCAGGAAATCCATTGCTGAAAGCACTACCGGTCAGGATGCCGATGCTGTCCCAAAAGCCGAGCCTGAGCATACATTTGAAGGCAACCTGGCAGGGGTTTCAGAAGACCCTGCAAAAGACAAGCTGCGACAAGAGACCGTGTTGAAGGGGCCCGCCAAAGATGCCTGAGGATGAGAAGATCCCCTTCACCACTCATCTTGAAGAACTGCGCAGGCGCCTGATCATCTGTTTTTGTGCAGTGGGTGTCGGATTTGTCATCAGTTATGTCTTTTCAAAGAGACTCTTTGAGGTCCTCATGCAGCCGTTGCTGGCTGCAATGCCCCCTGACGAAAAGCTCATCTACACCGCGCTCCCGGAGGCCTTTTTTACCTATCTGAAAGTCGCCTTGCTTACAGGGCTCCTTCTGGCCGTGCCGGTTATCATTTACCAGGTCTGGATGTTCGTTGCGCCCGGGCTGTACGACAAGGAAAAACGTCTCGTTTTGCCCATTGTGTTCATTTCCTCCTTTTTTTTCTTGGGCGGGGCCCTTTTTGGTTACTTTATTGTTTTTCCTTTTGGGTTTAAGTTCTTCATGGGGTTTGCATCCGATTATGTCAGGCCTCTCCCGTCGATGAAGGAATACCTTGGCTTTTCGGCTAAGCTTCTTTTTGCTTTTGGCGCCGTCTTTGAGCTTCCGGTTTTCGTAACCTTTCTGGCAAAGCTTGGCATTGTGAACGTCCAGTTCCTCAAGACCAAGCGCAAATACGCCATCCTGCTTTTCTTTGTTTTTTCAGCCATCCTCACCCCACCCGATGTCGTCACCCAGGTCATGATGGCAGGCCCCTTGATCCTCCTCTATGAGGTGGGCATTCTGGGTGCCAGGCTGTTTGGGAAAAAGCCGGAAAAGCCCGATGCAAACGACACCCGAGAAACTGCCGGATAGAAGGTTTTCCCCTTGACACTTATCAAAATATTTGTTAAGTAAGCGAAATTGTGTATATATAATTTTTTCTTTTATTTACAAACTTTGTGAAAGGGGGTGAAAGCGGATTATGAAGAAAGGAACATTGATAGTGCTGGCATTTGTGTTGAGTGTAGTGTTTCTCTTTCCGGTCGCTTACGCGGCGGAGGAAGTCGCTGAAGTCATCATCATGGAATCACCGGTGTTTGAAAAGCATAAGAAGGCCCTGGTTCCCTTGACCCACAAGAAACACAACGAGGAGTATGGTATTGCATGCGCCGAGTGTCACCACGTCTACGAAGATGGTAAGAATGTGTGGAAAGAGGGCGATGCGGTTCAAAAATGCAGTGCCTGCCACAGTGAAGCCAAGGCGCCAAAGGCAAAGAAAGGCGAACCAAAGCTGACCAAACAGGAAAAGATCAAGATGTTCTACTACTCAGCTATTCATGAGAACTGTGTAGCGTGCCATAAGGCTGCAAAAAAAGAGGGCAAGGCTGCCCCCACAAAATGCACCGAGTGCCATCCTAAAAAGAAGAAGTAGTCAGCAAGCCAGGAATATAAAAACAGGGTAAGTGTCTTTTTTGACTTACCCTGTTTTTTGTTGTTGGTATAAAGCGCTTGCCTCAACCATTGCCTCGGCCCAGGAAGGGGTGCCAAGGGCATGCACATGGCAATATGTGGCCAGCGTATTCTTGTAGCAAAGGCCGTCACCCTCACCATCAAACCCTGTGCCACGAATCATCCGAAAGGCGAGATCCTCTGAGCTTCCTTGCCAGCTCAAGACCTTTGAATAATGAAACTCATGCCCTCTGACCAGGACGCCGGGTTTAAAATACGGGTTCGTTTTTTTCACCTCAAAGACCGTGTACCCATGCCCCTCCGGCCTCCGAGATAGCCCAAACAACACAGGAAAGACCCCTGCCATGGGATAATTCACACCGTCCAGAACCAGGTTCTCGCCCAAATACATGAGCCCCCCACACTCGGCATAAATGGGAAGGCCCTTTTCGGCCAGGTTACGCACGCCATCGCGGAACCCCGCGTTCTCTGCCAGGGCCTGTGCATGGGTCTCCGGAAAACCTCCTCCGATGTACAGGCCGTCCAGGTTTGGAAGATGTGAATCTGCCAAGGCGCTCACCATAACAATCTCAGCGCCGGCGGATTCAAGGGCCTCGATGTTTTCAGGATAGTAGAACTGGAAGGCAGCGTCACGGATTACACCAATGCGAGGCGGTGATTCCTTGGAAATCCCTCTAAGTCCCCCTTTTCTAAAGGACGCCTTCAGGGTGTTCCCTTTCCTTCCCCCCTTTTCTAAAGGGGGGCTTGGGGGGATTTCATTGGCTTTGAGAGGAGGTGCCTGTCCGGCAAGGCCAAGGAATCTGTCAAGATCAAGATATTGCTGAGCAATATCAGCCGCCTTTTCAATCGATTCATCGGCCCAGCCATGCTCGGGCGTTGGGACCAGTCCCATGTGTCTTTCCGGAAAGGCCTCTTTCTTGATCCTGGGTATGGCCCCAAGGACAGGGATGGCACAGTACTCTTCTACAGTCTTTCGGATGATCGACTCATGACGGGCACCGGCTACTCGGTTCAGGATAACCCCGCTGATATTCACATCAGGGTCAAATTGCAGACACCCCAGCAACATGGCGGCCACCGTGCGGGTACTCTTGGTGCAGTCTATCACGAGTACGACAGGCGCCTTCAAGAGCTTTGCAAGCTCAGCCGTGCTCGTATTTCCCTCAAGGTCTATGCCGTCGTAAAGACCCCGGTTTCCTTCGATTACTGCAAGATCGCTGTCCTGTGTGCGGTGTGAAAAGGAGAGGAGGACCTGGTAGGCAGGAATCAAAAAGGTGTCCAGATTATGACAGGGCTGACCGGCAGCCAGGGCCAGCCAGCCCGCGTCAATGAAATCCGGTCCCTTCTTGAAAGGCGCAATGGCCATCCCGCGCTTTCGCCAGGATGCAATCAACCCAAGAGAGACAATCGTCTTCCCCGCCCCTCCACGGAGGGCAGCAATGATGATTCGGGGAAAAGCCATGCGTTTGGTTTCTTGTTACTGGAAAAAAACCATGGTTGTTCTAAATCGAGGCAAGGACTGTTTCAAGAATGAGACTAACTAATCCTCTTCTTCTGCCCCGGCCTGTTTGCCGACACCCTTAAGACCGATCAGGGTCGTGCTCCCGCTGGACCAGTATTCAAGGATCTCCTCACCGACCATCTTGTTAACCAGGTTCTTTACAGCTCTGGGCTTCTCATCGGGCAATATCTTGTAATAGTCCTTCAGATAGAACTTTGATTTGCCCTTCTTTTTCTTCAAGGTTTCTACAATCAGCTTTTTGGCTGCTTCTTCGTCCATTGCTCGCCTCTTTTCGAATAAGTTAAGAGTATTTTCTGTTGGTGGTTTCTACCCCTCACCCCTGCCCTCTCCCCCACGCGGGGGAGAGGGTTAAGTGGTAAAGATTGAGACGTTACTTCTTTTCTCGGCCTAAGTAAACTTGAAATTGGTGGTTTGACGCCATGTGTAGTAGGCCGGGTCACGGAAATCATCGATCAGATGATGGGTAAACTCAAGTTCGCACTTCTCAAAGAACTTTTCCCAGCCGATCCTTTCAGCCCACTGGCCTAAGCGCTCGTACTTATTCGCGTCCGCCGAATATACGTCAACCATCTTCTTGATTACCGTGGTCATGGTCGGCCAACGGGGCACCTCATTGGGAATAAACGCGACCACGACCTTTGAGAACTTGGGTGCGTCTATCCTGTTTGATATCTTACCGCCTGCCATGAGCACGATACCATCACCTTCTGTATCAGCCAGAGGCATGGACGGGCACATGGTATAGCAGTTGCCGCAGAACATGCACCGCTCTTCCTTGACAGCCACAGAGTTCACCTTGGTGCCGTCCGGCAGTTCCACTTTGGCCGGCCTGATGGCTGCCGTGGGACAAGCTGCAATAGCAAGAGGAATCTCGCACATCTTGTCAATATATTCAGTGTCAATCATGGGCGGTTTGCGGTGATAGCCAAGGATGGCGATATCCGAGCAATGGACCGCGCCACACATGTTCAGGCAGCACGCCATGGAGATCCTGAGCTTGGCCGGAAGTTTCATGTTTTCCCATTGGTCAAACATCACGTCCATCGTGGCCTTGACCGTGCCCGAGGCGTCCGTGGCCGGTGTGTGGCAATGAATCCAGCCCTGGGTATGCACGATATTGGTAACCGAAGCGCCGGTGCCCCCGATGGGGAACTTGTAACAGCCACCTGGTTGCTTCCGGGCAAGAAGGTCGTCCTTCATCGACATGGCCTTCTCTTTGGTGTCCGTCATGAACTCCACGTTGTTCCGGGTAGTCCACCGGACATAGCCATCGCAGTACTTATCGGCAATCTCCATGATCTCACGGATGTGAGATACGCTCATCAGACGGCAGCCGCCACATCGGATCGTGTACAGTTCGTCCCCGCCTTCGGCAACATGGACTATGATGCCGGGCTCGAGAATCTCGTGATACAGCCATTTACCTTTGTTTTTCTTGATGACCGGTGGATAGAACTCTGCATAATGTCTCGGCCCAATATCCGTGATTCTGTTCTCCATTGGTTTGTCGGGATTATATCCTGAAGAAATAAACGCCATAATAGCTCACCCCCTATCTCTGATGATATTTTCTGAATTCGTTGATGTCGCGCTTCCATCCGCCTGGCACCTCGTCTTCTTTCCAGAAGACGTACGGATTGGATCGAGGCTCCTGAATCATCTGCGGAATAGCCTTGAAACCTGTCACCTCAAGCAGCTTCTGCATGCCCTGCCGCTTGATCAGCTCGCCAAGGCGCTCGCGGTTCTTGCCTTCTTCCATCCACCAATCCCAGATTGGCTCGATGACTGTTTCCTTGATCTCGTCATAGGGCTCCTCGACCTTGATAAAAGGTACAATCAGTGTACCCATCTGGGCGCCATCCAGGATCGGGGCCTTGGCGCCGGCCAGGACAGAACAACCCTTATCAAGGCCTACTCGAAGCGCCCTGGGCATGACATTGATGCAGTGCATGCACCTGGTGCACTCGGGGGTGTTGATCTCAAGCTTGCTGCCGTCCCATCGCATACACCCGGTGGGGCAAAGACCGACTACCTCTTTCTGGATGTCGAATGCACCCCAGTCACGACTTGCATGGGCACCGCCATTCGGCGGTATCTCCCCGCCAACATAAGCCTTGACCGCCTCCTGGTCGATACGGATATCATCTCGCCATGTACCGATAAAAGACAGGTCAGACCGGGCAATCGCGGCCACGCAGCAGTTAGGGCACCCGTCAAACTTGAACTTGAATTTATACGGGAACGCAGGTCGATGCAACTCGTCCTGATATTCCATGGTCATCTGGTAACAGAACTCCTGGGTGTCAAAACACGCGAACTCGCACATGGACTCACCCATGCAATCAGACGGTGTACGCAGATTCGACCCTGAACCACCAAGGTCCTGGTTAATATTGTGGGTCAATTCATAGAAGACCTCTTCCAACTGGGGTGTGCTTGTCCCTAAGAAGATGATGTCACCTGTGGCGCCGTGCATGTTGGTGAGGCCGCTGCCGCGTCTTTCCCACAGGTCCATGAGTTGCTCTAAGTACTCACTGGTGTAAAAGTGCCCCATGGGTTGGTTAACACGCATAGTGTGAAAGTGCGCCACAGCCGGAAACATCTCAGGCTGGTCACAGTAGCGGCCGATGACGCCACCGCCGTATCCGAACACACCGACAATGCCGCCGTGCTTCCAGTGGGTCCTGCCGTGCTCATACGATAATTCCAGCACACCCAAAAGGTCATCACAGCACTCCACCTCAAACTGGAAATCAATCCCTTTTGGGTTCGCCATTCTGGACTCATGTTCACGCTTGATGTCCGAAACAAAACTCGTCCATGGACCGGTTTCCAGTTGATCAATCAGAGGAGTCTTGTGTTTAAATTCCGCCATTATTCTACCTCCCTCCATTCTATCTCGTTCGTTCTTTTCCAATCTGTCAACTTGACTGATACACCTGTGTGTACCCTATTGCCGAAAAGGAATTTCTCCCCCTCACCTCCTCTCAATGTCTGCTGATCTCCTTACTGAGTAAAGGTTATTAGCGCAGAAAATATGTCTTTTTGAAAAAAAACCATTAAAAAAGATACAAAAGCGCTTTTCCAGTAGTCGTATATAGCCTTATTCATGCGTTTTGTCAACAAAAAAAACCCTGAAGGCTATTGGGTTCTTTGCCATGTGTTTCCGGTGAACAATCACGAATCTCTCAAGTTTTGCAGGGCAAAATGCAATTTCGAGATATGCCCCTTGAGATGGTCCATGATCACAGGCATGTCCGGGGCAGCCTGGTCACAGGCATCGATAATTGCATGTAATCTATTGGACAGGTCTTCTTTGGCGAGAGAGGCCAGATATTGCAGAAATCCATTGACAAATCCTGTGTCAATAGCGCCCTTGTAGTCGTTCGTCCTAAGACCTTCCACAAACCCCTCCAGAGTCGCATCCACACAATCATCATCCGCCCATACGACATCGCCCACACCGTCCAGGCGGTCCAGCCGCATCCTTATGGACAGATTCAACAAAAAAAAGAGCAAAGCCTCTTGAACCGGAACCCCCTCGGAGCGTTCCAGCATAGGAGCATATTGTCTTGCAGTGACAAGTTTAACATCTATGGATTTCTCCCGTGGTTTTACGACAAAGTCGCCGGCAGCATGATGCCAGGGGAAGATCTGTTCAAAGGTCTCAATGTCATAATACAGGGTCAGGATACTGGCGGCTTGATGGTATATCTGCCACACCTGTGACCGGGAAAGCCTGCAAGGGTTTCCCGGGGTATCCCAAAGGACCAGCTTTGGGGAATTGTCTTTATGGTCAAGTGAAGGGTGGAATTCGTGATATCCTTCAAACCAATCTGCCAGAAACATGACCATGGATGGATGGAAGGCTTCACCCTGAAAGTAAGTCCGTGGCAAAAAAGGGAAATCATATTTGCTGTTCAGGCACTCCAAGACCTCAAACTCGCGACACAGCCTGGCCTTTCCCCTTGTCGTAGCAGCCACGTTCATAACAAAGGCGGCACGGAGCTCATTGACCACCACCTCGATCCTGGCCGGGTGGTAGTCGCTGCCATGTTTTTCGGTATAGACCAGGATCTCTTCGATGTCGGATAGAGAGATATCCTTTGCCAGGTGCTTGGCTGTGGCAACAATTAGCGGGCGATAGCGATCACTTGAGATGACATCTGTGATCCCTTTAAAATACTGGCCATAGCTTAAGGGACCATGAGGTGGGTCGGCCCCGCGACGCGTCAGGCGCATGGGGGTCTGTGAAGTAAAGTCATTGAGTGGGACATAGCCGTGAGGGGATGAAAAAAGGTAGTGGATTTTGGGTTGGTGGGCTTTAGTCAAAGGTCGTTTGAATTGGCAGATCAAAGAGGTGAACTCCTCGGCTTCGCCCCACCTTGGAGTAGGAGTATTGGAGTTGATACGCACCACTCCAATACTCCATCACTCTACGTGGATGGCACAGGTCAACTGACAGTGAAA
>MAXP01000108.1 GCA_001751085.1 Desulfobacterales bacterium C00003060
AGTGTTATGCGTACAAAGCAATTCAATCAGAAACAGAAGTTGGCCATTCTGGAAAGTGCCAACAAGGTAGGTATCAAGGAAGCTGCTCGCATGGCAGGTATCCATTATACCAGTGTTTATCAGTGGCGCCGTCGATTGGAAGCCATGGGGGAAGAAGGGTTTTTGAGCTACAAGCCCGCTTCTCCAGGACGCGGTGTCAAGAAGATCACTGTCCAGCAGGAGGAAGCGGTGCTTTCAACATGGCGCAACCATACGGGTTTCGGACCAGGACAGGTGAGGAATCAACTTCGACGACAGGGGATAACTGTTTCAACCAAGACGGTACGGCAAATCATGGGGGCCAATGGATACCAGGTGCCTCGAAAGAAGCCAAAGAAGGACAAGGGCCGGCGTTTTGCGAGTGTGGGATGGGGTCGGACCAAGATAAGTCTATGATAGGACAAGAGAAATCAGAAAAATCGCACTCTTTTTGGGCCTTAGAATGCCCATTTTCGGGCTGAAAACATGCCTTTAAGAAAAGAGTTGTAAGATGCCAAGTGGACGAAAAGCATTGCGGGCTGCCCCGTTAAATCTGGTTGTTTTATTTAACCGGGGTGGGAAGCATATTTTTCGTGGAAATGAAAAAGAACGACTCGCTATTAAGGCAAACGGGCGACGCGTAACAGCACACAATAGTTAGCCAGCAGCTCCTTACAGGGCCGTTTTTGGGGTCAAGAACGGCCTTCTAAGGCTTGAAAACGCCTATTTTGGGGACGAAACACAATACATATCAAGCACATAGCGTGGTCCGACCCCAACTCCATTCATCTGGGAGGAGTCTGCGGAACACCCTCCGCGAGGTAACGAACGGTAGAGAGCGGGAACACCTTCGCGCGTATGGTGGCGTGATGTATGCGAATATCACGATCTTGGATAACGCTTTCATGGCATTCTATGACAGCACTGGAGTTGGAGACCATAACGTCTCCTTGCTATTCAACAAAGACTCCGAACCGTCCGGATACAAAAACGTTGAAGAAGAGTTCCGTCGTACGTGGGAGGCGGAGGAGGATTACGGAATGATTCGAAAGAAGAAAGGAGTGAGCATCATATTCTTTAGACCCCCTGATGACGTTCTACTGTTTCTAAGGGACAACAAACCAGATATTCCCTGTCCAGGGAAGTGGGACATCATAGGAGGAAATGTCGAAGTAGGAGAGACTCCAGTCCAGTGCATTGTCCGCGAAATTACAGAGGAGATCGAGGTCAACCTGGATACCCCGACGCTGTTCAATGTGTGCGACTTCGACGATAGGCTTGAGTACACGTACTGGCAGCGAACAACTTTCAGTATCGACGAAGTGCCGTTACATGAGGGTCAGGAGCTTCGATGGTTCTCTGAAAAGGACGTTCGCAGCTTACCCGAAGATAAGATCGCATTCGACTTCAAAACCGTCTTGCTCGATTTCTTTGCACGTCGTCCTTATGTTGACAAATCCAGTTCGTAGTCGAACTTCCAACAGCTCGCCTAACGTATTAAGGATTCATGTTTTGCGAAGCCATCAGGGGTGGGGTCGGACCAAGCTAAGTGTATGATAGAACAAGATAAATTGGGGAAATCCCACTCTTTTTGGGGAAAGACGTGGGTCGTATCTTAAATAATAATTATTGACCACGATCGAAAGACGAATTCGAGAAAGTCAGGCAGGCAGATTGCAAGGATTCGACGTGCGATATTGAATAATAATTAATTAAGATCCGACCCTGTTGGTTATCCTAAAACTATAATTTATCATTTTTATTGAAGTCAGTGGAAGCCCTGGCTGTCCCTGACGTCTTCGTTCGCTGCCCGAGGATTTATAATTTGACATCTTGACAGTGTTCACATATTTGTTTACTTTATAATAATGAAAACAATCTCATTCTATTGGACTCCGTCAGGCAGGTGCCCTGTTAGAGAGCACTTGGATAGTCTGACAGACATAGAGGCGACCAAGATAGCATGGGTGTTGAAATTGATTCGAGAGTTTGATCAGGTTCCGTCTAAATACTTCAAAAAACTGGTCAAAACAAACGATATTTGGGAAGCCAGAGTTGATGTGGGAAGAAACACCTTCCGTCTTCTTGGTTTTTTTCATGGTCGAGAGTTGATCATACTGACCAACTCCTTCCAAAAGAAGACCCAGCAAATTCCTTTAAAAGAGATTAAACTGGCAAAAAGGCGGAAAAAAGAATATTTGAGTAGGAGGCAAATGGAAGATGGACGATCTGGATAAATATATTGAAACAAGAAAGAAGCAGAGCCCCCAACTTGCAAAAGATTTTGACAAAGGATATGAACAATTCAAGATTGGTATCCTCCTGAAACAGGCTCGTATTGAAGCTGGCTTCACCCAGGAACAAGTGGCTAAGAAATTGCGTACCAAGAAATCTGCCATCTCCCGGATTGAAAATCATGCGGAAGACATCCGCCTCTCTACATTGGTGAATTATGCTCAAGCGGTAGGTAGACACCTCCAAGTCAAAATTGCCTAAGAGCAGCGATCGGGATAGGGACGCCCATCGCTGAGCGCCACTCACACACCACCGGACGTACGGGTTACGTATCCGGCGATTCGGCTGGTCAAAACAAACACAAACAAAACAGCTTGTCTGCTCAGCCTTGGGAAACGCAACGCTACCGGCATTTCAGCATCTGCTGCACAGTGCCGGTAGGAATACGCTCTTTGATGGGATGGTTGGGATGGGGTCTGGTGGCATGGGGTCGGACCAAGCTAAGTGTATGATAGAACAAGATAAATCAGAGAAATCGTACTCTCTTTGGGCCTTAGAATGGCCATTTTGGGGCTAAAAATATGCCTTTAAGAAAGGAGTTCTAAGATCCCAGGTGGACGAAGAGCATTGCGGCCTGCCCCGTTAAATCTGGTTGTTTTATTTAACCGGGCTGGGAAGCAGATTTTTCGTGCAGATGACAAAAAAACGACGCGGTATTAAGGCAAAGAGGCGACGCGTAACACCACAGAATAGTCCTTATGAACTTCGGAAACCAGCAGCTCCTTACAGTGGCGTTTTTGGGGTCAAAAACGGCCTTCTAAGGCTTGAAAACGCCTATTTTGGGGACGAAATACAATGGACGAAATACAATAGATATCAAGCAGATAGCGTGGTCCGACCCCAACTCCCCGCCCCAACTCCCCGAATTCAGATCTACCTAAACCGATTCAAAACAACCTGAATTCCTGAAAGTGAGGATGAAAAGGCATGAAAAGAAAATTCCTGGGTGTATGCCTCTTGTTGGTTTTTTTGTTTGGCTGTGGGACTGTTTCCACTGCCGGGCGGCATCAAGAACAGTCTTTGAATTTTGTGGTTATGGGGGATAACCGGCCGGCAAATGTATTTCGACCGGAACAGCCGTACATATACCACAAGGTGGTTGAAAAGGCCGTCGAACTCGACCCTGTCCTGATACTTAACACCGGCGATCTTGTTTTGGGTTATGACGCATATTCACAAGAGAAGGCGAGGGAAGAATTCGACGACTTCGAGAAAGCCACGGCGCCGATACGGGAAAAGAATATTCCCTTGTACATCACGATGGGAAATCATTCCGGTTACACGGAATTGGCTCGGGAAGCCTTTGCTAAACGATATAAAAACAAGGAGACCGGAACGCTTTATTATTCGGTTGATGTAAAGAACTGTCATTTTATCGTTCTGTGCAGTGAACTTGAGAATGAAGCGGGCCAAATCACGGGCAAACAACTGGAGTGGCTGAAAGGGGATTTGAAGCGGGCCGAAGGTAAACTTATTTTTGTCACGCTACACAGGCCCTTATATCCGAAGATAAAACATCTGAAGGATTCAATGAACAAGTATCCTGAAAAACGGGATGAGCTTGCCGGTCTATTCAAACAGTACAATGTTGATATGGTATTCGTCGGGCACGTTCATGTTTATAANNTTTTCGGTTGTTGGCGGCTTGAGCCAGATCATTGCCGGAGGCTCCGGCGCACCGCTGGCCGGGACCCTGGAAGATGGGGCATTCAATCACTTTTTTCATGTGATTGTAAACGGAAATAATATCGATTACCGCTTGCTTCCCCTGCAAAATGAAGTGGAGCAGGCCGCACAGATGATGAAGGAGGGGCGGGTACAAGGCGCATTAAGTCTGGCCAAAAAAGCCGTAGAGACGTTTCCGGACCATCCCATGCCGCATATCATAGCGACGGTGGGATATAAATCGGTCGGCTTGACGTTGGAATACAATGCAGAGATTACCAAACTTCTCTCGATTTTAGGAAGCAAGGAAGAAGTGTTTTTCAGACTGGGAGAATTTTGCTTAACCGTCAAACTACTCGATCTCTCGGATTTTTATCTTTCCAAGGCGCTGGCCATGGACAACGACTCCTTTAAGGTATGGTATCACTATGCCCAACTGAAAACGGAAAAAAAGGAATATCCCGCCGCTCTTGAAATGTATAAAAAGGCATTGCCGCTTACCGATGACGATCATTTCAAACAGGATATCAAGGAGAAAATCGCAAAAGCCGGAAAGCTGAGGTGAATTCAATGAGGTATGGTTTCATGGACGGCGGCCCGAGTTTGTGGATGGTGGATTGATACGGAGTCTCGGGCGCTTCGCTTTCCCCAGCCGGTTAGCCGTCCTGGTTCGGCTTAAAATATCATCTTGACTTACGCATTATTATAAGTACAATGTACATATAGTCCTTAAGAAAAAGATTTTGGGGTCAACATAGCCTCGTAGCGAAAAATAGCGGGTTACGGGTTCCAAGCAAGCTGAAAGCTCAAGGCTCAAAGAAAAACCATGATTCTGC
>MAXP01000109.1 GCA_001751085.1 Desulfobacterales bacterium C00003060
CCGGCGCCCAAGCAGATTGATGGGGTTAAATGCTTTCCATCCTGGGGGCAAAAGGAATGCTATTGCGACCCATGTGAGCGTTTGAAAGATACGCGTCAAGGGATTTTTCAAAACACCTTGTCTTCAGTAAACACGGTGCTCAGGGAATACAGTCTTGATGTTGACGATCTGTCCATCAAGGCGGCAGGCGGCACCATATCAGTCAAAAGGTGGTTTTATGGAAATCAATGGAAATGGGAGCACACCCGAAACAACCTGAAATTTGCATGGGATTCTCTGGGAAGTTACATTGAAACCATTGACAAGGGCGGGGTCATCTACAAGGCGTCATCCATCGACGTGAACCTGTACAGACACGATGTCTATCGGATCACAAGGACGGCTGATGGCTACCGCTGGGAAGACAAGCGAGGTAACTGGAAGGAATACGATGAAAGCGGCCGGATGAATACCTATGGAAACCGCCGCGGAGTTATTGGCAAACTCCTTTACGAGCCAGGCGAAGATGGGAATCTCATTGGTATCACAGACAGAAACGACAACCAGGTCATCTGGTTTGAATACAATACTGATGGTCTTATTTCTGCTGCCTATGATATTGATAACCGGCGGGTTGAGTATACATATACTGATGGAATTTTGACCACGGTTACAGATGTGCTTGGAAATAATACCACGTATGATTATGACACTGAAGGCCGTATCATCAAAACCATTGATGCTGCGGGCCGTGAAAGCAATGTTACGTATGACGAGTACAATAGTGTTGCATCGGTATTGGACAGTGAAGGAAAAGGGCATTTCTTTGAATTTGACTATGATGAAGGCAAAAATGAACAATACGCACGGATCACCAGCTCAACAGGAAGGATTAAAGAAGTCTGGTATGACAAAGATGGGGAGATCATCCAGGTGGACATTAATGGTAGGACCATCCAGAAGATCGCCAAAGACGGCCGCAACCTCATTATCACGGACGAAAGAGGAAATGTTACACGAAAGGAATATGACGAATGGGATAACCTCACAAAGGTTATCTATCCTGATGGCTCTGAGATTTCCTATGAATACGACCTCAGGTTCAACAGGCGGTCTAAGGAGATAGATGAAAGAGGAGTTATCACGGAATATACGTATGACGATACCGGTAATATGACAGAGAAGGTGGAGGCCGTTGGGACTGCCAGTGAACGTGTAACCGAATATACTTATGACAGTTATGGGAATCAATTGACAGTGAAGAGGGTAGGGGACGCGAATACGGTAGGAGCGACCACGACCATGGCATATGATGCATCCGGTAATATGACGTCTGTGACTGATCCTGAGGGTAACATTACCCAGTTTACTCATGATAATATGGGCAACGTGCTAACCAAGGAAGACGCAAGGGGTAAGGTCTGGACCTATGAATATGGTGTCATGGGCAGGCTTAAATCCATAACCGATCCACTCAACAATGTCACGCAGTTGTTCTATGACGCTGTTGGAAATAAGATTAGAGAAGTGGATGCAGAGGGTAAGGAGAAGGCATATGAGTATGATCAGAGAAACAACATCATAAAGAGTACAGGTGCCACAGGGAATATCACGTTGTTTGAGTACAATACGGATGGTAAATTGACAAAACAGACCGATCCTGAAGGAAAAATGGTCTATTACTTGTACGATCCGGATGGTCGACTGATGAAGACTATTGATGGGAATGGAAATGAGATCGTTATGGAATATGATGATACATCTGGGTCGAGTTGTCCTTCTTGTTCTGGAACCAGTGGTGTTGATCAGCCTTCAAAGATCATATATCCTACCTTTGTCAAGGAGTACACTTACGATGACCGTGGGAGAAAGACAGAAGAAAACGATGTGTTGAGTGAGACTGAGGCGTATTTGACACACTTTGATTATGACGAGTCCGGTAACCTTACTTCAAAGACAGACAAGGAAGATAAAACCACCTCTTATGAATATGATAGCATAAATCGGTTGATTATGGTCACGGATCCCGCAAACAAGGATACGGCGTATGTCTATGATGACCGTGATAACTTGATTAGGCTTACAGACGCCAATGGCAACACAACCTGGTTTGAGTACGACAGGAATAACCGCTTGGCTAAAGAAATACGTCCTATGGGAGAGGAGACCACGTATCAGTATGATGGGGTGGGTAATCTCATCCAAAAAATAGACGCAAAGAATCAGAAGACGGAATATGAATATGATGATGCAGACAAATTGGGGGGAATCAAGTATTTTAGTCCTGGTGATCATGTGAATTCTGTCAAAACGGTTGATTTTACCTATGACAAAGTCGGAAATCTTAAGACCTATGATGATGCTACCACATCAGCGGAATATTCCTATGATGAGGCGCACAGGAAGACCTCAGAGATCGTGAATTATGGGCCTTTTGAAAAGACATATGCCTATACCTATTACAAGAATGGAACAAAGAGGAGTTTCACCGGACCTGACAGTATCATCTATGAGTATGCCTATGACCCTAACAATCAACTGACGGGGATTCAGATACCGGGGAAGGGTTCGCTTACATATACATCTTACAACTGGAACCGGCCTGCCTCTATGACGCTTCCCGGCGGCAGCACGAAAACATATGCCTATGATCCACTGATGAGGACCCAGTCTATCACCACAAAAGACCCAGGCCAGAACATACTGTTGAATTATCAGTACAATTATGATAAAATG
>MAXP01000110.1 GCA_001751085.1 Desulfobacterales bacterium C00003060
TTTGAGAACTATAGCTTTTCAGAAAAATAGTTGCAAGTTTGCGGGATGAATCGTTCTTATAAGCATGTGAAATTACGCTAAAATGATGCGCAGCTTAACTCCGCAATCCGAAATCAAAAATCCGAAATACTATACGAGCAATGACGAGCAATCCGGATTGCTCCATGGATTCTGTGTCAAGGGCTCTTTTTCGAACACTCAAGTGTCTTTTTGGCCCTTCCTAACTTATCCGTCACATTGTGTCTTATCCAAGCTGGGTCCCACCATTCGATTGGATTTACACAGGTATGGTTAACCATCATCCCGTAGTGAAGATGATCCCCTCCGGCCAGCCCTGTAGTCCCAGTAAAACCGATAGTATCGCCCTTGGAGACCAGCTTATCTCTTTCAACGTCAATGCGGCTGAGATGGCCATACAGGCTGAAAAGGCCGAACCCATGGTCTATAATCACGGTCTTACCATAAATACTGAGGTATTCGGCAAACACAACGCGTCCATTGTTGGCAGCAGGCACCGGTGATTGGGCAGTGGAGGCGAGATCTATTCCAAGATGGACTTGCTCATCTACACTTTTGCCGTTGTACTGGTATTTACGATGGTCTGCAAACCCGGCCCTTCGTGCAGAATGTGGAAGCCTGAGAAATGGACCCTCCCAGTACAGCTTGGCATCACTCTGCTTACAGGCATCTTTGAGAGTGGTTTGAGATGTCTGTCGCAGCTCCCGGTTGACTACTAAGAATTTGTCAATGAGCGATGCAGAAGGATTTACAGTATTTAGGGCATCTTCAAACTCAGGAATCTTCCGCCTGAGAAAGGCATCTGAGATCATCATAGTGTCGTGCTTAAATCTCTTTGGATTGATATGATAAGCGAATCCGGCCAGGCAGGTATTGCCGGCAGGGTCTGAAGCCGTCGCATAGAGTTCTGTTCCCGGTCCTTTATCATAGGGTATGGCAAAAAAGGCTATGTAGACATTTGGATCGCTGAAGAATCCAGCATAGCCGGGAAAAAAACTGTCGGCAACCTGGACACCATTGACAGTGCCGGTTTCAGAGATTCGGTAGATGGCTAAGCCAGCGCCTCCTTGATTGAGATTGTGGGTTCGAGTAAGGACATCAACGGTCGGCGATTGGGTATCGATCAGTACCTCGTGTTCCTCATAAGCGCGATTCCCAGCCAACCAGTCTCTCCAGGAATAGTCCCACACGGCTGTCCTGAGAAGGGCCTGGCCATCGGAAAGACCCAGTGCATCCGAGTCGATCTCAAGTAAAATCAGTTCTTTTTGAACAGCGCCACCTTCCCAAAAACTCTTGGAAGGAAACGTCTTATCAAAGAGGGTCCTCTCCTTTCCATGTTGACTGATTGCTATCCATACCCTGCGGAGCCCGTTTTCTTGATCGGAGGCCTGTCCTTTCAGGGTGAAAGATTTGCCTATTGTATGAACAGGGGTCTTCAATTGAAATGTGGGCAGTCCACCTTCAAACTTGGTAAGGATCACCCACACCACCGGAATTGCCAGCCCGCATAAAAGAAGGGCAATTAGTATATATAGAAGCTTCGGAAGTTTAGACTTGTTGGCTGCCATGGGGGAAATTCCTAACCTTAAGGTATTGCCTTGTCAAATTGATGCGGACCATAACAGTTCGACATCAAAGAATCAAGATAGTTTTTCTGTTGTGATTCCAAGCATTGGCGGGAAAGGTGAATTGGTGAAACCCTTCTTGACAACGAAGCTAAAAAATGAGAAACTTTGTTTGTAATCGTTGGCATCCTTCATTGACCAGTTTAAACTTTTTTCGAAAAAGCGTGTGTTATCGAATTGAATTGCGATGTCCAAACTGGAAATTCGAAATTTGAAATTAGGTAACGCATCTACATCTCTGTGTTTTTCCCAATTTCAAATTTCAAGTTTCACTGCCAAATTTTAAGATCAACAAAGTGTAAACTACTTTTGACTTGTCATGAAGGATGCCCAAATTTGCGGGACGAATGGTTCTGATAACCATGTGAAATTACGCTAAAATGATGTGCAGCTTAACTCCGAACTCCGAACTCCCTGGCCCAGACCTGGCCAATAGGCTCAGTGGTTGCATATATGAAGCAAGCGCCAGGGCAGGCCGAAATACTATAGTTAGGGGTGGTTGATGTCAAAGGGGATCCTGTGTTGCTTGATAGGGCTGTTGGTTGCCTGCGCCGGGTTGATTGGTTATCGTTGTTTCAGAGAGGATCCAGAGGCCTTGCTGTCTGTTCTGCCAAAAACCACAGATATGACCCTGAATCATATTCACCACGTAGCAACTCGGGACGGGATCAAGGAATGGGTACTCGATGCTGAGTCAGCGCAATATCAGAAGTCAGATAACAAGACCGGGTTCAAAGACGTTTCTGTGACTTTCTTTCTGAAGGACGGCAAAACAGTAGATCTCAGCAGTAGTGACGGAGTTCTCTTGACAGACACCAGGGATATGGAAGTCTGGAACGATGTGACCGTATGGAATGGTCAATACGAGTTGAAAACCGACAAGCTGCGTTACGAACATCAGACCCAGACCATTTCCACGGACACACCGTTTGTAATCAAAGGGAATGGCATGGAGATGACCGGCGAGAGTATGACCTATAACCTTCAAACAGAAAAGGCTACAGTATCGGGCAGCGTAAAGGCTGTGTTTGAAAGATGCACAATGTGATGGTCGTTATGAATAGGCTGGTCCACATGAAATGGGCCCTGTTGATTGTCCTGGTGTGTCTTGGATATCCGGCTGCCCCTCTTTTTGCCGAGTCCAGGGTGACGGGATGCGAAAAGCATGGGGATGCAAAAGCACGTGTACACATTACTGCCGATAGGTTGGAATCGAATCATAAGATGAAGTGGGTGGAGTTTTCAGGAAACGTCACAGCCACCCAGGATGACGTTATTATTACGGCTGATCGTATGAGGGTTTTCTATAAGGCTGGTGAAGACACATTTGGAGGGGCGGACTCGATTGAGAAGATCATCTCTCATGGAAATGTCAAGATCGTTTTTGACAATAAAACCAAGACTGCTGTGGCAGAGAACGTTGTTTATTTGGTTGACAAAAAGGTGCTGGAGCTCAGCGGAGGACATCCAAAGGTGTGGTCTGGAGAAAACATTGTCACAGGAAAAAAGATCACGCTGTTTCAGGCTGAAAATCGGAGTCTTGTGGAAGGGGGCGACAGAGATCAGGTGGAGGCCACTCTTTATGTGAAGGAAGGGGGCGGCTTGAAATAGTGGCACGCTTACTGGCTAAGGATCTGTGCAAGATCTACAAGAGTAAGCGTGTGGTTGATTCGGTCAGTCTTGAGGTGGAAAGCGGAACTGTCGTAGGTCTGCTCGGCCCCAATGGGGCTGGAAAGACCACGACCTTCTATATGATCGTTGGACTCATACGGCCGGACAGCGGGCAAGTCTTCCTGGACGGGGAGGATATCACTTCAAGCCCCATGTTCGTTAGGGCGCGTAAGGGGATCGGGTATCTTCCACAGGAGGCTTCGGTTTTTCGGAAGTTGACTGTGGGAAACAATATCCTGGCAATCTTGGAAACGCTCTCTCTTAGCAGTTCGGAACGGTACAGCC
The DNA here is from genome assembly GCA_001751085.1 of Desulfobacterales bacterium C00003060. Taxonomy (GTDB): domain Bacteria; phylum Desulfobacterota; class Desulfobacteria; order Desulfobacterales. Next base: position 3,600 of record MAXP01000110.1, read on the forward strand.
GGCTTGGGGAGCTCCTTAAGGAATTTAATATCGGGCATTTGACAGGACGCAAGGCTTATTCCTTATCCGGGGGGGAGCGACGACGTGTCGAGATTGCCCGGGCCCTTGCAACTACACCTTCATTTGTTTTCCTTGATGAACCCTTTGCAGGAATTGACCCAATCTCTGTGATTGATATACAAGAAATTATTGGACAGCTTAAGAAACAAGGGATTGCGGTTGTCATATCAGATCACAACGTGAGGGAGACCTTAGGGGTTTGTGACCGGGCATACATTTTGAACGAAGGCGTTTTGGTTGAATCAGGATCTCCCGAGGCTATTGCCGCAAGCAGCGTGGCTCGAGAGATTTATTTGGGGGAAGGCTTTACACTGTAATGGTATTAGAACTCAGACAACAACTTCGCCTCACCCAGCAACTGATTATGACCCCCCAGCTTCAGCAGGCTATCAAGCTTCTGCAGTTGTCCCGGCTTGAACTGGTGGATGCAATCAATCAGGAAATGGAAGAAAATCCGCTTCTTGAGGATATGCCGGAGGATGTGCCTGCCGAGAATCATGGTGGTGGTGAGCCGACCGAAGTGCCGGTAGAGACGCCTCCTTTAGAACCGGTAACCGTGGAGGAAACGGTTCCAACGGATATCGACTGGTCTAACTACCTTGGGGAGTACAACACCCCTGGGCCCGTTCACTTTGAATCTGAGGACCGGGAACGCCCGGAATACGACAGTTTCGTGGCCCGGCGAGAGTCCTTGAACGAGCACCTTATGTGGCAACTTTTGCTTTGCCGTCAGGGAAGGAAGGAGGAAATAATCGGCAGTGCGATCATCGGCAACCTTAACAAGGACGGCTATCTCCAGGCTAGTGTAGATGAGATTGCAAGCCTGACGGAGGCAAGCACATCAGAGGTGGAAAGCGTCCTTAGCATAATGCAATCCTTTGATCCCCTGGGTGTGTGTGCTCGGGATCTAAAAGAGTGTTTATTGATTCAGATCAGGCAGTTGGGGTTGCAAGACACAATTGTGGTTGAGATTGTCCGGAAGCACCTTAAGCACCTCGAGAACAAGAACTACAAGGCGATTTCCCAGGCCATGGGTATCGGCCTTGATGATGTGTTTTCTGCCGTTGAGATTATAACCGGGATGGAACCAAAGCCTGGCCGACAGTTGAGCGATGAGGAGCCCCAATACATCAGCCCGGATGTCTTTATATACAAGGTGCGCGATGAATATGTCATTGCCCAAAACGACGACGGCATGCCTAAGCTTCGCGTAAGCTCCATGTACAAGGAAGCTCTAAGTGATAAGGAAAAGAAGTTGCCGACCCAAACAAGGGATTACATTCAGGATAAACTCCGATCTGCGGTGTGGCTCATTCGCAGCATTCACCAACGCCAAAGGACTATATACAAGGTGGTTGAGAGTATTGTCCGTTTTCAACGGGATTTTCTGGACAATGGGATTGCCCATTTGAAGCCAATGGTATTGCGTGATGTGGCTGAGGACATCGACATGCACGAGTCGACCGTGAGTCGCGTTACCACTAACAAATACGCCCATACCCCCCAAGGCATTTTTGAATTGAAGTTTTTTTTCAACAGTTCCATTGGTCGATTTGCCGGAGAGGCCCTTGCCTCGGCAAGTGTAAAGGAAAAAATCCGGCAGATTATTCAGTCTGAAGATCCCGCAGAACCTTATAGTGACGAGAATATGGTTGACATTTTGACATCTTCGAACATTAATATAGCTCGCAGGACAGTCGCCAAATACCGGACGGTGTTAGGCATACTGCCATCTAAGAAACGCAAAAAGATAGGGGGAGGTCAACGAAAATGCAAACGTCAGTGACTTTCAGTAACCTTGATCCCTCAGAAACCCTGAAGGCATATGCGTGTGAAAAACTGAATCGATTTGACAAATATGTAGAGAATCCAGCCAAGGCAAACGTGGTGCTTACCGTGGAGAAATTCCGTCACATTTCCGACATAAGCATCAGCGCAGATGGGTTTGTTGCAAATGCTCACGAGGAAACCTCTGATATGTACTCGGCTATAGATATGGCCTTGGATAAGCTTGAAAAACAGATTATAAAGAACAAAAAGAAATTTAAGAAACATCGCTCAACGGCTTCAAAATCTAAGATGTTGCGATATGAAGAGGCGAGTGTAATGTCATCCGTGGATGTTGAGCAGCATTCACCCCGAATTGTTAGAATCGAGAATATTGAGTATAAACCTATGGATGTTGATGAAGCGATTATGCAAATGGATCTGATCAAGGACAACTTTTTGGTCTTTACCAATGCCCGGACCGAAAAGGTGAATGTTTTGTACCGTCTGAAAGACGGTGATTATGGGTTGATTCAACCAGATTCGTAAGGCAGTCAAGCAAATGAGAATCTTAGACTGCCTGAAACAAGAGGCAATTACTTCCGAACTGAATGCCACTGATAAGAAAGGGATATTGGAAGAGCTTGCAGGCACTGTGGCAGATGCATCGGGAGTCAACCAGGATGAAATGGTTCGCGTTCTCTTGGAGCGTGAGCATCTTGGCAGTACCGGTATTGGCGGGGGCATCGCCATTCCCCACGGAAAGCTGAGGTCTCTTGAGTCGTTGTTAGTTGGCTTTGGCCGAAGCCGTAAGGGGGTTGACTTTGAAGCCATAGACGGCAGACCCGCAAAGCTCTTTTTCCTGTTGCTGGCCCCTGAGGATTCATCAGGCGATCATCTGCGGATGCTTGCCAGGATATCACGATTACTTAAAGACAGCACCTTTAAACAGCGGCTGCTGACTGCTTCCGATCAACGAGAGATCTATACGGTAATCGCAAATGAAGACCATGAATTTTGAACCAGGGTTGGCCCGGTATGAAAGAAAAAGGAGAATTATCACGAAAGGTGTGAGCGAAGCGAACTATCCCTTTTCAGAAAAATAGTTGCAAATTTTCGGGATGAATGGTTCTGATAACCATGTGAAAATACGCTAAACTGATGCGTAGCTTAACTCCGAACTCCGCAATCCGAAATACTATAAGTGCAACAAGGAAAGATTGTCATAATCAGCGGGCTTTCCGGCTCCGGGAAGAGCACGGCCATAAAGGCATTGGAGAATATTGGGTTTTTCTGCGTGGATAACCTGCCGGTCGCACTCTTGCCGAAGTTTTTGGAACTTCGAATAGGAAGCGATTCGGATATTTCCAAGCTGTCTGTGGTAATGGATATCAGAGAGAAGGATTTTATATCAACATATTCAGATATCCTGGACAGGCTGCGTAAGCAGGGCTATAGGTTCGAAATACTTTTCCTTGATGCCTCAGAAGAGATCCTCTTAAGACGGTACAGCCAGACCAGAATGCATCACCCCCTGGCCAGAGGAAAAAGCCTTCCGGAAGCGATACAAAAGGAAAGGGCTCAACTCAGAGGACTCAAGCGAATTGCAGACAAAGTAATAGACACTTCGCATTTCAATGTCCACGAACTCAAGGCTGTTATCATGGGCCATGCGCTTAAGGTGGTCCATACCGGACACGTAGAAGTTCATGTCCTGTCTTTTGGTTTCAAGTACGGCATTCCCTATGAAGCGGATTTGGTAATCGATGTTCGCTTTTTACCCAATCCTTATTTTGTGCCTGAATTAAAGGGGCTTGACGGCACGTCCCCAGATGTCCAGACATTTGTAAAGAAATGGGATGGGACACAGGTTTTTTTGAATAAATATCTGGATCTACTCGACTACCTCATACCTTTGTATGAAAAAGAGGGAAAATCCTATTTGACTGTCGCGGTTGGTTGCACAGGAGGCAGACACCGCTCTATCGTGATCGCTGATGAGATCTTCCAACATCTTAGGAAGAGGATAGAGCGCATAACCTTGGTCCATCGAGACATCGAGTTGACGTAGGAACTGTTTTTCTGAAAACCTATACCTATAGCTTTTTAGAAAAATAGTTGCAAGTTTGCGGGACGAATCGTTCTGGTAAGCATGTGAAATTACGCTAAAATGATGCGTAGCTTCACTCCGCAATCCGAAATCAAAAATCCGAAATACTATATAAAAGGTCGGAAGTATGGTAGGTCTTGTCATTGTAACTCATAGTAGTCTTGGAGGTGCCCTTATTGAAGCAGCAGAATCGATCCTTGCAGAGCCTCTGGGAACAGTTACCGCTGTTTCTGTGGATTTGAGGCAAAGCGCCGAGCATCTGAGGAAAAAGATTAGCGCCGGGATCAAGGAGGTTGACCAAGGCGGAGGCATTCTTATCCTGACGGATATGTTTGGGGGGACGCCATCCAACCTCAGCCTTTCGTTCCTTGAAGAAGGCCGGATTGAGGTACTTACAGGTGTTAATCTTCCCTTGGTGATCCGGGCTGCCAAGATGCGGAAAGACAAGGATTTGAGCGAGCTTGCAGTCGATCTGCAAGCTTATGGCAGAAAGAGCATTTCATTGGCCAGCGGCGTACTGAAAGGAAACAAGAGAACCTGAGAATCAGGGATTGTCATACGTTTTGTGAGGAGGGATTATGGGTATTCGTGTTGGCATTAATGGATTTGGACGTATAGGGAGACTTGCCTTAAGGGCTGCCCTTGAAAATGATTCTGTCGAAGTGGTAGCCGTCAATGATCTTACAGACGCTTCAACTATGGCACATTTGCTTAAGTATGATTCCGTTCACGGCAGACTTGATGCGCACGTCACAGCCACTGATAATGCCATTGAGATAGATGGCCGTTCTATAGCGTACAGTGCGATCAAAGACCCGGCGGGCCTGCCTTGGAAAGACCATGACGTGGAAATAGTCATGGAATGTACAGGTTTTTTTCAGGACAAGAAAAATGCCACCAAGCACCTGAGAGCAGGCGCTCGGAAGGTGATTATCTCAGCGCCGGCGGCTGATCCTGACATGACGATCGTCATAGGCGTCAACGAATCCCTTTACGACTCAAAGGAACATCATATTATATCCAATGCGTCATGTACTACAAATTGCTTAGCTCCTGTGGCAAAAGTCCTTTTTGAACAGTTTGGTATAAAAAACGGGCTCATGACCACGATCCATTCCTACACAGGAGACCAGCGCCTTCTTGATTTTCCCCACAAGGACCTCAGGCGTGCCAGAGCAGCGGCTGTTTCAATGATACCCACGACTACAGGGGCTGCAAAGGCGGTTTCCTTGGTTATCCCTGAGCTAAAAGGGAAATTGAACGGGCTGGCCATACGGGTGCCAACACCCAACGTATCCCTTGTAGACTTGGTAGTAACCGTTGAAAAGCATGGATTGACAGCGGCTGACGTGAATGGTGCTTTGAAGGCCGCGGCAGAAGGTTCCCTGAAGGGAATCCTGGAATACAGCGATTTGCCGCTGGTCTCGACTGATTTCAATGGCTCTACGTATTCCTCCATCGTGGACGCTCCCACAACGTATGTTATTGACAATTTAGTGAAGGTGCTTGCCTGGTATGACAACGAGCGCGGGTACGCAACACGCATGGTAGACCTGGCAACCCTGATCGGAAAAGAGCTTTAGAGTTGGTGGTTGCTGGTTGGTGGAATGATGAATGATCGTAACTTCTCAATAACTCAGGGTAAGATGTCTGGATTCCGGCTCCCGGATCGGGTCCAGGAC
>MAXP01000111.1 GCA_001751085.1 Desulfobacterales bacterium C00003060
CTGTAATCCACACCTGACGTGTAATCGCTCCCGCCCATGCTCGTCATGTCAAACTTTTCCGTCTCTTCATAATCTCCGCTGTTATCCAGATCAACCCAGACCTGCATAATCGTTGGAGCGTCGTTATCAGCATCCGTGTACTCGACCTGAAACTCAAAGCTTGATCCGCTTACAGCACTGTCAGGATTCACACCATCTGATTCAAAACCAGCGTTACCTGTCCAGTTGAGGGCGGGGGCTTCAGCCCAAACCTGGCTAGTTGCGCAGAATACTAAGGCCAATAGCAAAATGGTTGTTAGAAAAAACGGAACTCTAAGGAGGGATGCCTTTTTTGATTTCATTGTAGGATTATCCTTTTGCCGATATCCGGCTCAAATCAAGATGAATTCCTCAAACAGAGTAACAACTAAGAAAAACCCTGCCAGAAAGAAGCCAATTTCGAGAGACCTCCGAAACGTTTCTACGATACCATTTCACAAATATGCAGATCAACCTAATTATTGGAATATTATAGTCCTTAAGAAAAAGATGTTGGGGTTCAACATAGCCTCGTAGCGAAAAACAGCGGGTTACGGGTTCCAAGCAGGCTCAAGGCTCAAGGCTGAAAGCTCAAAGCTCAAAGCTGAAAGCTCAAGGCTGAAAGCTCAAGGCTCAAGGCTGAAAGCTCAAAGAAAAAGCATCATTCTGCTGCCTTGACCCCCGACCCTCTTCCACAAGTGACAGCAATTAGGGCTTACTGAGCCTTTACTGTACCCCAAAAACGATAGTCCCTGCAAAACAATGCGGGTCAATCATTTCAACAAGTTACATATTACGACTGTAACTTCTCAATAACTCAGGGTAAGATGTCTGGATTCCGGCTCCCGGATCGGGTCCAGGACAAGCTTCGCCGGAATGACGTTTGGATGTAACTGCCCGTCATTCCCGCGAACCCTGGATCAGAGTCCAGGGCAGGCACGGGAATCCAGTGGATGGTCACAAAATATGATTTACCCAGACTTCTTGAGAATTTACGAATGGCTTCTGGCATCACATAGCGAAAAACCAGGTGCTTGCAAAGTAAGACAGGGCGGTGGTCCCTAACCTGCATTGCTTGGTAGGGACTACCCCAAAAACATTATCTTGAAATCTATGGCAACCCGAAAAAAGAGGGTGGGCTGAACCAAAGGGCTTTGACCCAATTTGGAACAGTGCAGAAATGGGGTGGCGGCATGATGGCGTGATGACGAAATAGAAATTCCGGCACATTATTGTTGACTTGACTCATAAACTGCTGCTAATTTGGTACCATCAATTTGATATAGTCCTTAAGAAAAAGATTTTGGGGTCAACATAGCCTCGTAGCGAAAAATAGCGGGTTNNAAGCTGAAAGCTCAAGGCTCAAAGAAAAACCATGATTCTGCTGCCTTGACCCTTGATTCCAGACCCTCTTCCACAAGTGGCAAGAAACTTAGCTTTTTCTGAGCCTTTACTGTACCCCAAAAACATTATCTTGAAATCTATAGGAGTAGCTAAAGTGAAAAAAGCCTTTCCTTTGCTATATGTTGTTTTGGTGTGTATTATTATTTCGATTTTCGCCATAAGTATTGCGCAGTGCAACGAGGGAGGCTCAATGGATTCTTTTCGGGTGTTCCCGGTGGGGAAAGTAAGAAAGGATTCAGGAATTACAACCATAGAGATTTACGACAAATATGCGGATGCGCTTTCGGGATTGAATAATTTCTCCCATCTAATAGTGCTGTATTGGTTTCATAAAAACGATACTCTTGGGAAGAGGAAAACTTTGCGCGTTCATCCCAGACACAACATGAGCAATCCGTTGACAGGCGTGTTTGCCACCCGTTCCCCTCGTAGGCCCAACCTCATCGGTCTGTCTATTTGTAAGATACTATCCATCGAAAACAACGTCATCCGGATTGACACAATTGATGCCTTCCATGACACACCGGTGTTGGACCTGAAACCGTATATTCCTCCCATGGATTCGGTGCAAAACCCCTTTGGCCCGAAATGGGCAAAGGAACCTCCACCTTCTCATTCAAAAGGACAATCTCATCCATAGCATGTGTGGTGCTCACAGAGTTGTCTTATGCCACGTCTTTTAAGGCATTGGGGATGTAGGAGATAATCTCTGTTACCTGGCTGGCAGGAGTTGGATGAGATAGTTCTCCGGCCCTTCTGTTTGCCCGCCCCGCTTTCATACAGGCCTGAACCGGTGAATCGCCTTTGTAGACCAAGCCACCAATCATGCCGGTAAGGGTGTCTCCAGTCCCCCCAATTGGCTCCAGCTCTTCTATCCGGGGATTGGTGATCTTGCCAACTATGGCGCCTTCGTGGCAGACATAATCCTCTTCCCCTTTTACAAATAGGGTATGGGCAGAATTCCCTGACTTATAGGCCTTACCAATCAACCCTTCTACGTCGTTTTCAAGATGAGATATAAACCCTCGTGTATATGTTGGGTGAACTGCCTTGTCATCGGCCAAAAAGGCTAGTTCTCCGAGATCAGGAGTAAATATGTCGTAAGATGTGGCATCACCACCGGCCTTGGCCGCATACATGGAACCAGCATCTGCAATCAAGATCGGTCTTTCTTTCATGCAACCTATCTTTTCTAACACCTTCTTATTCCATTTGATATCAGGCATGATGTAGTGAGATGTTAACACATCCACCTTTCTTTCCATCTTAGTGAGATTATTTACCAGATATTCATATATCTTGACACTTCCATCTCTTGCCCCTATATCTCCAGCCACAACACACAGGGGGCTTTCCAGACCGTACTCCGTGCAAAGGGTGCAAGCAGCAGATATCATAGCGGCCGTTCCCCGGTTTATGTCAAGTATCTGCCGATTAATGAGAAGTCCGTCCATAGTCAGTTCAGCTTGTCCTACCAGAAGGGGCAGGTCTCTAACAGGTATAGTTCCCACCAGAACTAACATTCTTACCTCCAATCATTACTGTCAAAAATCAATCCACAGATTTCGCAGATTACACGGAGTCCGCCGACAGGTAATTAAATTTGAAAACGTCTGAAAGCTCAAAGCTGAAGGCTCAAAGCTCAAGGCTGAAAGCTCAAAGCTGAAAGCTCAAAGCAACACAATTATAGCTTTTTAGAAAAATACTTGCGAATTTGCGGGATGAGTGGTCCTGATAACCATGTGAAATTACGCTAAGAGGATGTGCAGTTTAACTCCGCAATCCCTGGCCCAGACCTGGCCAATAGGCTCTGTGGTTGCATATATGAAGCGAGCGCCGGGGCAGGCCGAAATGCTATAGATCCAATGGCATCCTTCATGAGTCAGTTTACACTTTTCCTGGCATTTTGGTTGCATTGAGGTTTCAGGACACATGTAGGTTTCAGGTTTCAGTGTTCAGGTGTCAGGAAAGAGAAACGTAAAAACTGAAACCTGACACCCGACACCTGAANNACCTGGTTTCTGAAACCTGAACACTGAAACCCGGCCTTCATTTCGAAAAAAGTGTAAACTACTTTTGCTCGATTTTGAAAGATGCCGATCCAATACTCTCAGCTTTTCTTCCTTTCAGCCTTGAGCTTTCAGCTTTTGTCCACCTGTCGGCTCAGGTTATTAAGAAGATCAACGAGCTAACCGGGCGCCTGGCTAACCGCACAGCTTGAACTTTTTGAGAAGCTACCTTTCAGACACGTAACTAACTGATTTTACACACTACATTTTGGTGACAGAAAGCTAAGTCGCCTTGGGCTCAATACGCTGTCAAAAAGCGAGAAGGTTTTTGTTCGGAGTCTCGACAAGAGGACATGTTCTGGGGGGCCATAAAGCAGGACATTGGGAGAGCCCTCATTACTTCAACTACACAGACTGGTGTTTGCGTTATCCAAATGCCATCCCAAGAACAGGGCCATTTTGATCAAGAGGATCGCCAATGACTTTCATCATTTCCTCATAAGCTATGTTCAAAGAATAGGCACAAAGAGTAGACCCTATGCATATAGGTTCTTTCGCCTCAGAAAGGGTCTTTCCCACCATTTCATAAGCCAGGTAAGGCACGTCTGGACAGCCACCACCAGAAATATTTACGATCTTCTGCGTTTTTTTATCCACAGTAATCTTCATGTTTGCTGCCCTGACCATCAGGAATTGGCCAAAGTCCTTAACCTTGCACAGCCTTAAAGGCTTTAGCCCATTTGGAGACACGGGCACAACCTGTACGGGCGACCGTCCCACTTCTTCCAGTATTTTGATGATACCTGGTTCCTCCACTAATGGAAACTCTATGCTTAAGTCACAACCTGTCCTAAAATCAGGGGGAGGACTGACTACATCAATATCGTGACCTTCATCTTTCAGGATCTGTTCGGCCTGTATTACGTCGTTTGTATTTGAAAAAATCAAAAGCCCTCTGGTCACAGGTTCAACACGAGAAGGTTGCTTTTCTCTATTGCTTTTCCTAAACCATCTCATCTAACCAACCTCCCTATATTTTGATGAACATGCCTGCATTTCATGAGCTACTTCACCCATCCTTTCAATGAATATGTTGAGATCATCCCAGGAGTGGGCAATAGATATGGCACCTCCACCATGCATGACAAATACCCCTCTGTCGAGGAGTCTGATCTTCAGCTCTACCTCTCTCCTTTGAACATCACAATGAAAATATGCCTGATTGGGACTAATCAATTCTATGTCCTGTCTTAGTGGAAAATGGGTCATAAAAAGTGACCCAATCCCCGAACATCTTGCATCTATACCATGGGCAGCAAAGGCTTTTTCTATGCTTTTCCTCGTCCAATCGCCCTTTCTTTCCAGAGACGGGTATATCTGATCCTTGTTTCTCTCCAGATGTTTAATCAAGACAGTGCCAGCCATCATGGCCAGAGGAAGGCAAGAAAAGGTACCCCCTCCAATCAAAACCCTGTCTTCCTTTCTAAGGGTAGGGCTACACCTTTCTAATATGTCCGCCCTGGCTGCGATGGCCCCTATGGGCAACCCGCCACCTATTATTTTTCCCAGGGTTGTGATATCCGGCAGTACCCCAAAAAGTTCCTGAGCACCCCCCAATCCTAGCCTGAAGGCAGAGATAATCTCATCAAAGATCAGAAGTGCCCCCACCTTTTGGGTCTCTTCCCTTATGGTCTGTAGATATTCCTCATTGGCTGGGATAAATCCGCCTTTTCCGACAATGGGCTCCACAATTACCGCAGCTAAGTCATCTGCATGCTTCCTGATAGCCTGAATTATCATCTCAACGTCGTTAAATGGAACCACGATAGTCTGTGCCTCCTGAGGGCTTAGCAGCCTTGGCTTTGTCTTAAGAAGATCCTGTCCATTCCCTGTAGTTGATTCGGTTGCCGCTCCATGCCAAGCGCCTTCCATTTTTATGATCTTGTTTCTCTGGGTGTAGAACCTGGCAAGCCTTAAGGCATAGATAGTAGATTCAGTACCAGAACAGCAGAACCTTACCTTCTCTGCGGAAGGGATATGCCGGCAGATAAGTTCAGCCAGTTCCACCTGATGGGGGGTTACCAGGCCACAATGAAGACCAATATCCATGTTTTCTCTGAGTGCCGACATAATGGGCTCTGGTGAATGTCCGAGAATATTGCAATAGTGACCCATCCAGAAATCAAGGTATTCGTTGCCATCGATATCCCAAAACCGGGATCCTTTCCCCCGCGCAAAGTAACAAGGGTACGGCGGGTGGTAGCGTATATTGTTAGAAACCCCACTAGCCATTACCTTGCAAGCCTGTTTGTACATACCAGCAGACTTGATTGTTTTGGCTCTATATTCTTGTAATATGAAGTCCGTCATCTTTCCGTCCTTGATCATTGTTTAAACCTGCTTAACGGGTTTCGCTTTCCAGTCATCCTCCGCATAAGTCACTGATAGAATACAGCAAGAATTGTGCCACGGATTGAAGCTTGGACCTTCTTTTGGTAACTTCTCAAAAAGTTCAGGGAAATCTCCTGAAACGGAGTCCGCCCTCAGGCAAACAAATTTGAAAACGTCTGAAACTCGCTATAAGTGAGCCTGGCCCGGATAAACCGGGCAAGATTTCAGCTTTTGTCCACCTGTCGGCTCAGGTTATTGAGAAGATACTCTTTTTATTCAAAAAAAACACAGGTAGCCGAGACCCAATTCCAAAAAAAAGGCATATCTGGATTTCGAATTTGTCGTACGAAGTCACGATCGGTCGAAGTTGCCACCATCCCGGTCTATTCCAATTCCGCCTTAAGCTCGGGAACATCAAGCCTCATCCTGCCAGTACATGCCACCACCACTGTGTCTTCAGGCTGGATCTTACCCATCTTGATTAACTTTTCTGCACCTGCCAGTGCGGCCAACGACTCCAAACCGGCCTTACCCTCAGGAACACCATCGGCGCGATAAAGTTCCAGCAACCGGGGAAACTCCCTGATTTCTGCCCTTTTACCTCCTTTGAACACATCCTCAAACCATACAGTCCCTATGCTTACCAGGTGAGGATAAGACTCAAATATCTTGGGTATACCTATTCCTATGACATACGTATCCATATGGTCCACCACAAGGTTGCCGACCTTTCCCTCTACCAATCCCCTGGAAGCTAAGACCATAGGGGCACATCCCCAGGGCTGAACACCTCCGAATCTGGGTGACTTCCCATAGACATCCAGGCATCCCTTGTTAAAGGAATAGATACCGGTACCACTACCCAAACCCTGGATGTACCAATCAGGCATCCCTCCTAAGTCTTCTAAGACCTCCAGACAGAGGGTCTTCATGCCCTCAATCCGCATCTGGTTATAAAACCAGTATTCTAAGGGGAGCTTTTTCCCTTCAGCAAATTCACATGCATTGGCTATGGCCTCATCAAAAGTGACCCCACTATAATGTAGCCTTACACAATCGGGGTTGAACCTATTGCCTTCCATCTGAACCATCCGGTCATATAATTCCTCCCACCTTGTGCGGGCATTTTGGGGAATAAACATATGGACACGCATACCCGCTATTGAGGCGCCACGACAGTGGGCGATGCCGCTATCTCCGGTGCTACTGGCCACAAGTTCCTCATAACCCATCTCCTTGAGGCAGGAAAAGGTCATGAATGCCTCCCTATCCTTAAATGACTCTGTGGGTTGCAGGGAGTCCACCTTGATATAGATATCCTGTATCCCAAATTCTTTAGCAATTACTTCACATTTTATGAGATGCTCCTTTTTTACCCCAAGTTCCACTGCATATTCCATGTTCTCGATGGGGAGGATCTCATGAAATCTCCATACCGAATCTCCATATTTGGGGTCAGGATAATTGTCCCAATTGACATCCTCGTAAACAAAAGGAAGCAAACCTTCCGGGTCACATTCACAATTCCGAATGTGCGTACCCGGGTTGTAGATTTTGCCGCACTTAACGCATTTCCGGTAAAATTTCCTGGCCATTGTGTCCTCCTTCTATTCTTTTCCCAAACCTCGACGGGCAGCTACTCTCACCATATAGATAGCCAGTAGGAGCGAAAGGATGGATATGAACCCCAGCACAGCAAAGACATTAGCCACGCCGACCTTATCTGTAACATAGCCTCCCATGGACGCGGCCAGGGAGCCTACCCCCATAATCAACAAGAAGTTGATTCCGTAACTAAGCCCATGTGCTCCGTAGATAGAATATCTGGCTATTAGGGTATTCTGAGTGGGTTGCCAGGCAAAGAAGAAGAACGCAAATATTATGCTAACCACAAATAATGCCCAGTCGTTAAGAAACCATATAAAGAAAAACAGAGGGGTTGTGAACACAAAGACCAAGAGATAGCCATACTCCGGCCTCTTCAGTCTATCACACAGGGCACCTCCCAGTATCTGCCCCAGCATACCTGCAATGGTGACCACAGCCACAAGAAAACCTGCTTTAGCTACGTCGTTCAATGCAAAATGGATGTCATGGGCAAAATGCTTGGGAAAATACATCATTGCCCCTCTGTAGCATAATCCATACAGGATAGAGTTGATATAGATCAGAAAAAGGATTAAAGGCATTGATGAGAGTCTCGCCTTTCCCGTAGCCTTATTTCCTTGCCTCTTGGATACTGTTTCATCAGCCACTTTTAGCCTGATGATCGTGATGCCTAGGATAAATCCAAGAATGGCAAATACGATGAAGCCGGAACGCCAGCCCCAGATGACAGCGGCAGATCCCGAGACAAGAGGGCCCAATGCCAAGCCGATATTTCCTCCAACGCCATGAATGCCCATGGCCTTTCCTTTTTTTTCCACATTCCTGGAGATAAATGAAAGTCCTGAAGGGTGATATATGGAAGCGGCCAAGCCCAAAAATCCAATAGACACTGCGAGCGCATATATGGAGAAAGAGAGCCCTGTTGCCAGTGAGGACATGGCCATCGCAAAGACGCATATGATTAGCAGCCTTCGAGAACCATACCTGTCAGCCAACATGCCTGAAGGGATTGCCCCTATCCCGAAAAGCGCATAACAAAGGGTCCCTATGATACCCAATTCTAGATACCCTGTCATGCCCATGGAAGGGTCACTCGCTATCAAGATCAATACCGAGGGAAATATCATCATGTAGGCATGGGTCAGCAAGTGGGCCGAGGTGGCTGTAAATACGACCCTGTGTTCCTGTCTCTTTTTTTGTAGTTCAACATTGTCCATGGGAACCATCCACAAGCAGCTTAGCCAAATTGATTAGACAAAGGCTGAAAGCTCAAGGCTCAAAGCTGGATTGGCTGCCGGTGAATATTGACCTTCCATAGTATTTCGGAGTTCGGAGTTCGGAGTTCGGAGTTAAGCAGCACATCATTTTAGCGTAATTTCACATGGTTATCAGAACCATTCATCCCGCAAATTTGCGAGCTGTGCGGTTACACATCAGAGCATTCAACACACGAAAAAGAAAAGAATTATCACGAAAGCACGAAAAATGGAAAACACGAAAAGAGCCTGAGTAACTGGGATGATTTCATAGCATGTGATGCCTGTATATGTCGCAACTCAGGCAACCACCCCCAGTAACTTGATTTCTATGTCTTGTTTCGTGTCTTCGTACTTTCGTGTCTTCGTGATGGGTTTTGAATGGTTTCTTAACCGCACAGGTCCCAAATTTTTGGACCTGTGCGGTTACACGTCAGAGCATTCAACACACGAAAATGAAAAGAATTATCACGAAAGCACGAAAGGACGAAAACACGAAAGGGAAGTCTTCGGATGAACATCCTTCAGCCTTTAACCTAAATGGCTAACATACAGAAATAGCCGTTGAATGTTCGCTATTTGGTGTTTGGTGTTTGGTGTTTGGTGTTTGGTGTTTGTTTTTTCATTCGATGTTGGACGTTCGATGTTCGATGTTGGACGTTCATCTTTTTTATATTTTTTTTCGTGTTTTCGTACTGTGCGACGTTCGCCTTGAGAACATGCCGTGTTTTCGTGATTGATTTTAAATAGTTTTCTAACCGCACAGCTCCCAATTTTTAAGTATTTTTCTGAAAAGCTATAATTGTGTTGCTTTGAGCTTTAAACTTTGACTTCCACCTTTCTTCTTGCGAAACGCCATAGCCACCACTGCCGCAAAAATCATGCCTATCAATACAGCAATTTTACCTTGAAACGTGGGACCAGCAGAGGTACTCCCGAGTACCCAAACATATACCAAACCGCCACCGACGAGCATGCCTAAAGTTGTTACACCAGCATCCACATCGCCCTGCCCAGCCTTTATCAACTGCCTGAAGGGGCACCCGTCAATGAGTATGGAGACAAAGCCCACCAATGCCATGGCCAAAAAAGTCCATCCATGGCTCAAATGGGATGCAGGCTGTGCGTTCATCCCCCATCTGAACTGACCCAAGAGGATACTGAAGATCAGAGCCACCAGGAAGGCGGTTATAACGCCGTTCAGCAGAGTCCTCTCTCTGACCAGAAGAAAATTGCGTACCCCCCCGGTGATACATAGCCCTGATTTCTGGGCAAACGCACCGATAGCAAGCCCTATCAACAGGGATATTGGCAAGGGGGCATGCCAGGCAGCCGGCCCTTTCTGTCCTGCCTTGATAAAGGAAGGATTTAGAAACAGAAAAACGAGGAGGAGAAAAGTGAACAGAGGAATAACAAAACCATTTATCCGGGGAAGCTCCTCATCCCTGGGCAATGCAAACCCCCCTTTGATATATCTAACACCCACCCATACGCCAAAGACAAGGCCCACGGTGGCCGCAATCGCAGTCAGGTCGCCAGCCGATAAACGCAGAAACATCTTGATTGGACAGCCGATAAAAACAGTACAGCCCACAATGAGAAAGAAACCCATGAAAAACCGAATCACAGGGGCCGAGCCTCCTCTTACTCGAAACCGACGTGTTTTTGTGGCCATAAGCGTTGATCCCAGTACAAACCCTATGAGTTCCGGCCGCAGGTAGCTCATTCGAATGTTTTTGTGGAGCTGTAATGCCCCTGCGATGTTTTCGATAAAACAGGACACGCAGATTCCGGAGTTTGCGGGATTGCCAAGATAGACCAGCAAGACCCCGCCAAGTCCCAACAAGGCACCGGTTATAATAGAGACATCAATGATCCTACGCACCTGAACTTGCCTCCGCTACGCTGTGCAATTGGACAACTTCTGAGACGTCTTGATCACTCACATCCTCCAGCCAATCTGCTCTGAAGATAGTAGACATCTTTTAACGCCTTCCTGACTTCCTTGTCTTTGGGCTTCAGCGCCTTTTCCCGGCTGAACTTCTCTCTGCCTTCTGTCACGAGCTTCTTGATTTCGTTTCCGATAAACAGAGGCGTTCTTTCATCCACATAGTCCGCTTCCATCTCCACTGCTCGGCGGTAGTTGTGGATGGTCTCTCGCAATTCCCCCTGCTCAAGATACAACTGCGCCAGATACACATAGGACAGGGAATTTTCGGGATATTTCTTGATGATCGTTTCCAACTTGGCCATAGCTTCCGGATAATGCCCTTGTTCCTTAAGGGAAACCACCTCCTCGTATATCTTCTTATCCATTTCCATTTGTAAAGCGTAAGAGTCCTCCCCCCCCTTTGCCACCCCCTCGGCGTTGTCATGTCGTCTCGTGATCATCTCCTGATTTGCCAACATACCTACGGTTATCAGGGTCAATCCCGCTATGGCAGCTATGCTCAATTTGTCCAGCCAGTCCACTATCTGTTCACCATGGTATCCCTGCCCCTTCAATAGGGGAAACAGCAAAACCAGAAAAGTCTATTCTGCCCAGAGTTTCATCCTCGTCTCTGTCCCACATCAAGCCTTTGATTTTCTTTTCGTCTGTGGTGCCCCACCAGTTATGGTGGACACCCAGATCCCATGTCTGACCTTCCATGAGAGCGATATTATACTTCTTGTTGTCAGCGATATTGTTCTCACTGATCCTGAAGCCTTGCGTTATCCAAAGTATTATCCCCTTGCCATTATGGACGATATTGTTATATCTCACATAAGCGGATAATGCATTTTTTCCATAGATACCAAAAAAATTGTTGTCACTGATCTGATTATGACTGATCATGGTAATTGAATCCTTACCACACAAAACACCCCCACCATTTCCGGTGACCCGATTATAAAGTATCGTCATCGTGCCCTTTGTCTCGAATTCTTTCACGGTTTTGTGGCCAATAGATACTCCATTATCATGCAAATAGCAGTTGACGACAGCTACCTGACCTCCATGGCCGTGGACCGAAGTGTGCCCATAGCTGATCTCACAATATTCCAAGATATTATTCTTACTGTCCAACAGATTGATCGCTCCCCAATCTGCGACATGGGGGGATTGCTCAGCAGAGGTAAAGAGGATCATCTTGTCCTTGGTGCCCTGTGCAAGTATTTTTCCCCTGATAATCAATTCGGCCCGAGGAAAATGCTGCATCTTGTCCTCCACATAGAGATTATCAGGGCCATTTGCCTCTATCTTCACGAACTTGACCACAGTTCCCGGCATTATGGTTAATGTGGCACATCGAGCTATCTCCACATCACCCCGAATAACGACCTCTTTCTCCCAGATAGTATCACCTTGAACAACGCCCTTTTCTATTACCAGTGGCTTTCCTAAAACAGGACTGATTAACCAAAAAAACAGGGCCATTCCCAAAGAGGGGAATAAAATGCCTTTTGTCAGAGCTCTCCTCATCCCTAATACTTCCTATAAGGCGCCATATTGCACCGCTTCAGCCGCTCGCGAACAGCATCGTATTCCCTGTCATCGGCTTCTACGAATCCATCTATCCATGCGCTGTCGCAAACCCTTAGTACCTCGCCATCTACTAACACCGTCTCATCTTTCCTGAGATCCAGAAGGATCTCCTTCACCTCTTGAGCCAGGCCAGTATCCACGTGTGGCATAACCCCCATTGTGCAGTAAGGCATAGGGATAGTCTCGGCTATGATGTTGAAATCATCTATGTTGATCTTACCCTCTTCAGCCATCAGGTCCAGGTCCAAGCGGGGTGCTGTTCCCAAATCGTAGGCCCCGAAGAGCACACCATAGATTATCTTTTCGTGCTTGAAGGAACCCCAGGGGATGGCGTAATAGGCCAAGTCTTCCTCTGGATCAAATCCGTTTTCCAGCATGAGCGCGTACTGAGCCATGTAACCGAACGGGGCCAGGGCAGGACCGAATATCATGGTCTTTCCTCGCATATCGTCAAAAGTCTTAATGCCGTTTTTTTTCAGGGCAATGATGGTGCCCGTGTCCCGATGGCCATGCCTTCCCCTTACCTCAGTCGCTAAGAGTTCGAACCCGTACTCCTTCTTGAATATGATAGGGAGTATGGAATTGGTATGGGCAAACTCCACCTCTTTCTTTCTAACCAAGTCCTCAAAATCGTACGTGTTCACCAATACTGATTCGAATTTTCGTCCCGTCTTCTCACTGAGATAGGCAGTTATCGGCTCGAATCTCGCCTTGGTTTCCGGTATGCTATTACAAATCATGTAGCCGATTCGTATGGCCTTCTCTTCCTCACCCGAAGCGCCACGTTCTTTGCTGCCGCAGCCCGCAAGTAAGGATGCTATCACCAATAGCATCAAGAAAGGGTACTTGTTGTTCATGGACCTCTTACCCTCCATTAGTAGTCAGCTCAACGGCATCTATCTACTCACCACTGACCAATTCGAGTTCCTTGTCTATCTTCTCAAGTTCAGCGGTAACCGCCGCAAGAGACTTGGCCTTCTCCAGTTCACTCTCGGCCTTTTCAGGCAGCCTCATCTTTTCATAAAGAACAGACAGGTGTACATGGACCATCACATCCTGTTCGTCGATCGCCACTGCCTTATTAAGATATTCTGAGGCCTCCTTGTATCTTTCCATGCGGATGAGCACAATGCCCAATCCATCCAGGGCATCAAAATTCAGGGGATCCCTCTCCAGTATGTATCTGAGTTCTCCTTCAGCCTCCTCAAGTTTGTTGGTTCGATAAAGGGCCATGGCCAATCCATTGCGGGGAGCCGGGTCGTCCGGGGTCATATATAGCAACAGTCTATACTGCATGATCTGCGCTGCGTTGGGGAGTTCTGATCTGTCCCCATGGCCCCAGGTATGCCCTGTCCAAACCAGGCACAGAATAAGCGTGAGCAATAGCTTTTTCATCAGATTAGATGCCTTACAGAAGAAACCAGAGTCAGGCATCCTATAAAGGTTACGAGTGCGGCGCCGCCAATAGCCACCTTCCTGGCAAACCGCTTGGCATCCAAGAAACGGCTGGCGAAGCTGCCTGCACTTACGACTGCAATGCCTATGGCTATCAAGACCGCTGCCAGTCCAAGACTAAACAGCAGGATATACGTGAGCCCCTCTCCGAGTCGGCCGGCGCCCACCGCGGCCAGCAGGATTGCTATGGCCGCTGGACAGGGGACCAACCCCCCGGAGACACCCAAGAGGAAAAGCTGCCAAAAACTCACCCTTTTCCCCTCACGCATATCAACGCTGTGCGGATTATTGCCATGGTCATGGTTGTGAGGATGCACGTGCGTATGTGAACTGCTGTGAGTTGCAAGATCGTGCCCCTCACGATGGTTATGCTCCCCGTCATGCTCATGGCTATGGTCATGTGGATGACTGTGGCCCTCTGAGGACTCGTCGTTATGTGTATGGTCGTGGTCGTGTGAATGCCCATGGCTATGGTCTCCATGGTCGTGGCTGTGTGAATGGAGATCGCCATGAATCTCTAAGTGATGCCCTTCATGATAATGATGGTGGTCGTGGTCTTCTTCGTGATGGTGGTCATGGGGATGACTGTGGCTCTGCAACGGATCGTGGCTATGAGAGTGTCCATGGCCGTGATCGTGTGAATGGAAATGGAAAGGCTCCCTGCCCCTAATCCTCTGCACGAGCATCCATATTCCTACTGCAAGGATCATAAGACCAGCCACGATCCCTAAATATCCATGCAGGGCTTCCTCGGTTAAGGTTATTCTTGTAGAGGCGACCTTGGCTGCGATGGCCAAAAGGATAACGCTGAGTGTATGAGTTAGGGTAACTACAAGACCAAGAACTACAGCGTCCATTTTCCTCCCTTTGGAGCCTATTAGATAGGCCGCTACCACTGTTTTCCCATGGCCGGGCTCCAGGGCATGCAAACCACCAAGCAGGGTGGCTGTCAAGTAGTAGATCAGATTCACCTGCATGAAAAGATCCTCCTGTTTTTGTCACTGGTCATTTGTCAAAGCCGGCATCCTTCATTGACCAGTTTACACTTTTTTCGAAAAAGCGTGTGTTATCGAATTGAATGGCGATGTCCAAACTGGAAATTCGAAATTTGAAATTAGGTAACGCATCTACAT
>MAXP01000112.1 GCA_001751085.1 Desulfobacterales bacterium C00003060
AGGGGGAGAGCGCTACCCTGACACGGTAGAAGTCGCGAGTTCAAATCTCGCCGTGCCTACCAGTTAAATCAAGGGGTTATGGCGTTAGCCAAGCCCCTTTTTTTGTTACCATGAACTCCCGGTCCGCCACAGAAACGGTGGAGTTTCAGATCAAAAACGCATTCCCTTGATCGGAACCGGGATCCCTGCCACCATCCATACAACCCTGTCGACGCATCCCGAGACCTTCTGGTTCACCAATCCGGCCACATCCCGAAACCTCCTGGCCAGTCTGTTTTCAGGGATGATCCCGCATCCGACCTCGTTTGATACCAGAATCACAGAACATGGGGCCTTGCAGATCGCATGTGTGAGTGCATCTGTATGAGCCAGGATCTCTTCTTGTGATCCCTCCTTTGCCATGAGACTGCTTACCCACAGGGTCAGGCAGTCCACGAGGATTACATCCGCTTTCCCGCTGCGAGAGGCGACTGCCTCGGGCAATGAGGTCGAAACCTCAAGGGTTTGCCAATCATGCCCCCGGGCCTTTTGATGTTCCCTGATACGCTGCTGCATCTCCTTGTCCTTCTCGCAACAGGTTGCGATGAAGACCTTTTGTTTGAAACGGTCATTAGCATACCCCAGGGCGAATCCGCTCTTACCGCTGCGACAGCCACCAGTGACAAAGAGTGTATCTTTCACTGCTCGATTCCCACAGCCTTAATGATAGGCTCAAGTTCAAGGTGTCTGAGAAAATGTTGCGCCAGCAAGTCATATTGTTGATCCCGAAACCGCAATCCGTATTGTTCGTCAACCTCAAGCCCTTCAAGGCCGACTCCGGAAAGCCATTGCCGGAGCGCCTGGGGATTGTCAAAGAGGCCATGCACGTAGGTCCCAAGGACATTGCCATCAGGTGACACGCATCCATCTGAGTCACTGCAAGCTGTGCCATTTCGGCTAAGGATCTTGAACAGGGGATTCCCGCCAAGCAGAGTAGTTTTTCCCATGTGGATCTCGTATCCTTCGCCTTCAACGCCTTCACAGAAAAAGCGAGTTCGTGTGGTGGTCTTAGGCGCTGTCAAGGTAGTTTCGACAGGGAGGAACTTCAGTCCAGTCGTACTCCCTGGCCTTCCTTCCAGCCCTTCAGGGTCGCCTATGTTGTGGCCAAGCATCTGATATCCACCGCAGATGCCCAACAGGTAACCGCCGTTTTCCTTATAAGAAGTCAGTACCTCTGCCCAACCGGAACTTACCAGCCAGCCCAGATCCGAGAGAGTGTTCTTGGAGCCCGGCAGGATAACGGCGCGGTAGCAAGATAGATCTGTTGCTTTTTCCAAGAAGGAGATTGTCAGGTCTTTTACCCGAAGCAGGGGATCGAAATCGGTAAAGTTGGAGATATGGGGAAGTCGTATGATAGCTATTGCGCACTCATCCGCTTTGGGGGTGGGAGGATCAACCGGATTTTCTATAACAACCGAATCCTCGGCCTCGATGTGGATATCCCTGTACCATGGAACAAGCCCCAGCACCGGCTTGCCGGTTTTTACCTCGATCCAACGAATGCCGTCCATGAAAAGATTGGCTTCCCCACGGAACCGATTGATCAGAAATCCTATGATCTTGTCCTGCCGGCCAGGGGGGAGACACTCCAGGGTCCCCACGCACTGTGCAAATATGCCTCCGCGGTGGATATCAGCCACCAGGATTACAGGGGCGCCGGCATATTCGGCCATGCGGAAGTTTACTATGTCGTGGGACGCCAGGTTTACCTCGGCACACGAACCTGCACCTTCCATAATGACCAGGTCATACGCCTCGCGCAGCCGGTCAAGGGCTTGACAAGCGGTCTTGAACAAAAACATCTTGTCTTGATGGTATGCCGATGCCTCTCGATTCCCAAAGACCTCGCCCAGTACAACAACTTGGGATCCGGTATCGCTGGATGGTTTCAACAGGATCGGGTTCATATCCACGTGGGGGGAAATGCCTGCGGCTTCTGCCTGAACAACCTGGGCACGGCCCATCTCCCCGCCTTCCGGCGTCACGCCTGAGTTATTCGACATGTTCTGTGCCTTGAATGGCGCAACCCTCAGACCCAGCTTGGCCAAGATGCGACACATTGCCGTTGCCGTAATGCTTTTTCCCACCTCTGATGCAGTTCCAAAGACGGCTAAACAGGGGGCCATGGACGGGGCATTGTGTAATGTCATGAGTTGTCGGTCGGATACTTATCCAGATACCCTCTTGGTGTAATCATGAGGTCTTCAAAGACATACGATTTGCTGTTTCCAACAATCATAATGGTCTGCATGTCCACATCCATCGTGTGCATTTCAGAGAGCGTCGCAATATGCACTTGCTGGCCTGGCCGCATGGCCTTTTTCGCCAGCCCCACCGGTGTGTCCTTGTCCCGATATTTGAGAAGGATTTCCTGTGCGGTCCTCAATTGCCAGTCCCGTTTCTTGCTCTTCGGGTTGTACAAGACAAGGACAAAATCTGCCTTTGCGGCATGCGTTAGCCGATTGACAATAACTGCCCATGGCGTGAGCAGGTCGCTTAGACTGATGGAAACAAAGTCGTGCATCAAGGGTGCTCCTACAAGCGCGGCAGCCGCACAGAGCGCAGGGATGCCGGGGACTATTTCCAGTATAACGTCATGCACACCCGCCGAGGTCCTTGCTGCCAAGGCAACTCGAAGGTGTTTTTGCCGGCACATCTCCAGCACAAGGCCTGCCATGCCATAGATGCCCGCATCACCGCTCGACACAATGGCCGTATCCCGGCCCTGAAAAGCATGATCGAGGGCTATGTTGACGCGATCCATTTCCGTTCGCATCCCAGTGGAAACGACTTCCTTGCCTACAAGCAGAGCCTCAATTAGCGTGATATAGGTCTTGTATCCAACGACCACCTGGACCGAATGTAACACCTCAACAGCCCTTTCCGAAAGGTAAGCCGGATCACCCGGCCCCAGACCAACTACATACAGACGGTTCTGGCCACGGCCACTGTTACGTTTTTTGCCACCTGTTTTGCCACTAACAGTTGGGTTGTCTTTGCCCCCAGCAATGCTGCTGCTTCGCATACGCTTTCAACTCCGGTATGTTTCCTTACGAGTCTTGAAGGGCTCTGAAGCCCTTTGACCCGGTTGAGTTCTTCTGATGAGTAAAATATGATCGGAAGATGCAATTCCTTGGCCAGCAAAACCAGCGCCTTCTCATCCTTTTTGATATCAATCGTGGCCAGCCTGCATAGACTCATTACTGAAAGTTTGTGTTTGTGCAAGACCTCGTACAGGAACCCGTTGATTTCTTCTTTGCCTGTGCCTCGATTGCAGCCTATGCCCGCGACAAGGATGCGAGGTCTTAAGACCAGGCAAGCGGGCGGAAGTTCTTTGATTTCATCACCCACATATATCAGAGGCTGAGCATCCCCCCTCTCCCCCGTGGGGGAAGGGGCAGGGTGAGAGTGGATTGTCCGAAAATACCGAGTAAACATGGCTGCCGGCAACGAATCCCTCAAAAACCTGAATGGATCAAGAACTTCTATCGTCTCTTTTCTAAGGAATCCCATGTTAATGAACTTGATTGCAGCGGGGTTCTCTATGACGAGATCAAGCTCTTCAGCTATAAGTTCTATACTGGGAACATCATTTGCATCCGTAGCCGTGGTAATAACCGGCACAGCCCCAACAATTTGGGCGACTTGTCTTGCCAGTTCATTTGCGCCGCCCAAGTGTCCTGAAAGCAGGCTGATACAATGATTGCACTTCTCATCCAGCACCACCACCGCAGGATCAACCGTCTTATCCTTGATAAGCGGCGTAATAATCCTGATCACGATACCGGTAGCCATAATAAAGATGTGGCCCTTGTAATGACAGAAGGATGATAATACATGGGCCTTGAAGTTTTCAAATCCTACACAATGATCGTCGTGGCCCTTCAAGTGCAAGGGGATGTGGCAATCTGCGCTATCAAGACGTTGCCGGATCTTGCCGGCAAGGATTCTTCCCTTAGGCGTGATCGCCCACACGGCATACTTAGGGATGGGGACTAAATAACTGTTGTTTTCAAAGTCTGTCATTTCCTGAAACGGTGAGAAAAAGATTCGTCGTAAAGCTTTGACCTTGCTTCCAACCCGGCCTCCTTCACTTCTAACACCCTTCCCACTATGATCAATGCTTGTCTTGTGATTCCTTCCCTCCGGATGACTTCCCCAAGGTCCTTTATCCTGGTATGGATGATCTTCTGATCAGGCTGGCTCACCCGGTAGGCAACCACGGCAGGGGTGTTTTCTCCGTATGATGCCTGCAGGACGTTCGATACCTCCTGGATCATAGAGATGCTCAGATATATGGCCATTGAAGTCTTGTGGGCAGCCAGACTCTTCAGGGACTCGCTTTGTGGAACCTTAGTCCTTCCGGTCATGCGCGTAAGGATAAGGGTTTGTGCGATTTCGGGGATCGTGTATTCCTGACCCATGGCCGCTGCAGCCGCAAAGGCAGCCGTCACACCGGGTATAATCTCATAAGGCACAGACCGCTTTTCCAGTTCTGCAATCTGTTCTTGGATAGCGCCATAAAGGCTTGGGTCTCCCGAGTGTAGACGGACGACCCGTTTTCCTTCTTCATGGCCCTGGCACATCATGGCAATGATCTCATCAAGGGCCAAAGGTGCGCTGTTGATCTTGATGGCATCAGGATCTGCCCACTTGAGCACTGGGTCTGGCACCAGGGACCCTGCATAGACAATTAGATCTGCGCCTTCGAGTGCCTTTTTCCCCTTCACGGTGATCAGCTCAGGGTCTCCCGGCCCTGCACCGACAAAGATAATGGGGTGCCGGATACTGGTGGTCCGTGGTCCGTGGTCCGTGCTCCGTGGTTCGTTGCTTGATGCTTCTTTGGTGTTCACACCGAAGTTCCTTTCTGTCTGATGCCGCTGATGATCCAGACAGGGTTCAGGGCCTCCAGTCTCTCGCCGGACGGCATTCCCTTTCCCCGGTTAATCTGTACCTGGGTCACCTCAGTTGAAAATCCAAGTCCTTGCAAGGTTGTAATGGCATCGTTGAGACTGGCAAACAGGATTGTATTTATTACAATGACTCCGCCCGGTGTCAGATATTCCTCTGCGGCCTTGATAATCTGCAACAGGTCTTTTCCTCCTCCTCCGATAAAGATACGATCAGGTGGGGGAAGATCCTTCAAACCACTCGGCAATTTGGCCTCAACAATATCAAGGTTCCTGACCTTGAATTGCTTCTTGTTCTGCTGAATATGACTAACCCGTTCCGGGTCTTGTTCCACGGCAATGATCCTGCCGCCATTGAGCAAGAGCGAGGCCTCAAGGGACACTGATCCGCTTCCGGCTCCAAGGTCCCACAAGACGAGGCCCGGCCAGAGGCGAAGCTTGGATATGGAGATGGCCCTGGCCTCTGCTTTGGTTATGAGACCTGCTTCATGATGATAACACACTTCGGGCATGCCGAGGTGAAGTCTTGCGTGATCCTTGAGGTGAAGGCGAGTTCCCGGCCGTGTTTGAAGCTCCCCGCAGCAAGCTGCGGGGAATCTTCGACCGTAATGAAGTTTGCCATTTTCATATTCGCTCGCTAACCCAGCAGCAAGCTGCGGGAAATGCGCTCGCTTTTGCGGTTCAGTAATACACGGTTTTAGCACAATAACAACGTTTAGTGCCGCAAACTCCTTACTTGCAGCTTCTGCCGGCAAATACCAGGCAACTTGCTCCCCAGGCATGCCGAGATTTTCCAAAACGCACATCGTGAGGTCTTCGTGTCCAGCCTTAATCAATTGTCGGGCCAGCCACGCGGGTGTCTTCTTAGGGTCCGTGAGTACGGCCACCTTGTCATTTTTTGCCACAGCGTCAAGGAAAGGCTTTTCAGGGCGTTCGCCATGGAGGCTTACGACCACGGCATCCTGCCAGGAGGTTTTGATCCGGCTAAAGGCCGCTGCAACACTGGAAATATTGGGATGGATCACAACATTTTCCGCCCCAAGTGAAGTGACCAATAAAGGCCCGATGCCAAAGAAATTAGGATCTCCTGATGTTAGGACAACAATCTGCTTGCCCTTCATCTGGGTCTTGATCTGCCTGACAAGAGTCGGCATATCTCCGGCAATGACCTTCTTCTTGGCAGGGTGGTCCCTGAAACAGGCCAGGTGTCGGCGTCCCCCTACCAGAAGTTGAGCCTGTCCAATTATTTTCAGGTGCCTGCCCGTCAGATCCTCTGGGCCAAGGCCCATCCCGATTACGTGGACTGGAATCACGCTGTAGCCCTCATGTCTTCACTGACTCAAACAGCACTTGGCCATCATAATCGAAGATAACACCGCCTACACTGGAATGTGTACCGGCAAGATTCCGGGCAGAGTGGAGCATCATCTTTCCCACCACACTGACCACGGCAGGATAGTCATTCCGGACAAGGCCCAGGGCTTGTCGTGCCGTGTTTGCATCTCTTATCTGTCTTGCAAGGCCGCTTTCGCCAGTTGCCTCCAGCGTCCATCCTGCCAGCCTTTCCATGCTCATCTGCGCCTTGGCTGCATGGGTGTAATGAAATCCCTGGGCTATTTTGATTGCCTTGCCAAAGAACACGGCAAGGACAATATCTTCAAGCCCCTGTTTTATTGATGCCTCTACAGAGAATCCAAAATAATCTCCGATTTGTACGAAGGCCTCCTCAGGGTTCTCGTTGAAGAGGGCCTGGGCAAATCTCTCGCTCCGGCGGCCGGTTGTCAGAACAATGTTTCGCAGGCCCGTAGCTCTTGCCACAGAAAGGGCAGATCGGATCGTCGCCCTATAGGCCTCGTGGGACAGAGGACGAACAATACCCGTTGTTCCCAGGATGGAGATACCTCCAACGATTCCAAGTCTTGCATTCATGGTCTTTTTGGCTATCTCCACACCCTCCGGCACAAAGATCTCTACGAAAAGGTCCTTGCTTTGCCTACCTGGAGATGATCCCAGCACTTCCCTGACTGCTGCCCGGATCATCTCCCGCGGCACAGGATTGATAGCAGGTTTCCCCACACCCACCTCCAGGCCGGGCTTGGTTACAATACCTACTCCTTCTCCGGCCATCATGAAAACCTCGTTGCTGCCCTGAACGTTATCCACCATCCAGACCCTGGCACCGATAACGGCCCTGTGGGTCACGTCAGGGTCGTCACCAGCGTCTTTTATGACGGTACATTCCGCTTTTCCCCCAACGAACCTGCTGCCATTGATTGGAACCTTGAGTGTGTCCCCACGGGGAAGGGTTAGACGGACTGAATCAGGGGCTTTACCTTCCACAAGAAGCATCATGGCTGCTTTTGCGGAGACAGCGGCTGCCGTGCCTGTGGTAAAGCCTGATCGCAGTTTCCGCCTATGTGGCATTTTAGGAGATCTCCACGGAGTTTTTGAGAAACTACAAAATTCATCCCAAAAAGAGATAGAGCAAAGCGACTAAGAAAATACTCAAGATGCGAAAACCCTGGCCTATTAACAGCATCTGAGTCCCAAGTTTGGGTGAAAAAATCCCCACATACCGCGGCAGTTGGTGGCGCAGGGCACGCACGGGAAAGGAAATGATGTTTCCGATCAAAAGGGCCAGAACAGTCTGTTTTACGGTCAGAGCTCCTGCTTGCAAAAGGGCCCCTGCTGCTGCAAAACCTGATGTAAATTCCGCTGCCAGGCTAAAGATGACGACAGAGACCGCTTCCACAGGCATGATCTGTGAGGTGATAAGGCTTGCGGTAGACTGGCGAAGCCATTGAAAAAACCCAAGCTGATTAACTATAAAGACACATACGAAAATGGGAATCACATAAACGGCAATCTTCAAAAAACGCCCCGGGAGTTCTTGCCTGATGTTATTCCACACATCAGTCCAGCTTTTTTTGCTTGGTAGTGTCAGGGTTGCAGTGCATTGGGTAGGACTTAGGAAAAAACGACCGTAAAGCAAATAACAAAGTGTCCTGAACAACGTTGCCAGGAATGTGAGGAACAAATAAAGCGCGCCTGCAACTCCTGTAAGGGGTAAGATAATAAAAAAGGTGGTGGGAAGATGCAGGAAGTAGGCAGGAAGCCCGTTAATAAAGTTGGACAGAAACAGCTCTTTTTTCGTGATCTTCTTTTCCTTGTAGTAGCTTAAAAGCATGGTATTTGCCGCTACGCCCGAAAAAAAAGCAGTGGTAAAGGCGGCTCCACTATAGTCACACATGTGTCCGAATCTCATCATCGGTCGGGAAAGAGAGGCAATTCTGGTGACCCATCCCAGTCCCTCTATGATGTTGCCTACCAAAAGCCCGATAGCAATGAGAACCATAAGCCTCATAAGGGGCCAGAGGAGGCCTTTCATTAGGGCCGGCCAGCTTACGGCAGGGTTATGATAGTTGAAAAAAGAAAGGGCCGAGAACGTGACCGAAAACACTAAGATTGCTATTCCGATCTCTCTCTTTGTTTGCGAAGGTGCGCCTGTTCTCAACTTCTTTTCTTCTTTATGATAAGCAGTGTGAAGTAATTTGGCTTTTTGTGAACCATTTCCCTGATATCGGTTGCGACATTTTCGTCTGGCTGCCCACAGCACGATATACCGGTTGTGGTGTCCACCGCATCCATCTCCTTGAGGGCCGAATAGATGTCTTCGAAATGTCGGTAGGTTTTCAGCAACACTATATTGTCCACCTGAGGGCCGAGCCTTCTTAGCTGTTCGCCCCCTTTTGCCCCTGAAAGAACCAACAGGGACTCCTCCCCTTCGGCGAGAGGGGTATGAACCAGAGCCGCCGCTGCCTGGTAGGATGTGATGCCGGGAACAGTCTCGATCCTGATATGCGGTGCAATCTTTTTCATCTCCCGAACAATATACCCGTAGGTCGAATACGTCAAAGGATCTCCCAGTGTGATGAAGGCAACGTCCTTGCCCTGTTCAAGCTCCTTTGTGATGATGCCGGTGTTTTGTCTCCAGCACTCTTTGAGAGTCTTCCTGTCTGTCGTCATGGGAAAGGAAAGCCTGATGACCGGAGTTCCTGGAGGAAAATAGGGACGGGCAATCCTCATCGCAAGACTGTGACTGTTCTTGGGCGATGCTGCTGCAAAGATCATATGAACGCTCCCGAGAATACGAACCGCCTTTAATGATATGAGTTCCGGATCACCAGGACCCACCCCGACTCCAAAGAGCTTGCCTGTTTTCTGTTTCATCATACGGCTTCCTTCAAAGCAAGTTTGATCAGTGCGTTTACCACCCCGGCAGCCACATTAGACCCCCCTTTACGGCCGACATTCGAAATAAAGGGTCTGTCGAGTTTCATGAGAGCGGCCTTTGATTCAGCAGCATTCACGAAACCCACTGGGAGACCGATCACCAGGGCAGGGGGAACACACAAACCCTGTTCCATTAACTCCAGTAGCCTGAACAGGGCTGTTGGGGCATTTCCAATTGCGTAAATACCATCTTCCATGAGGGAAATGGCATGTTCAACAGCGGTTGCAGCGCGGGTAATTCCCATTTGTTTTGACTGGTACATAACGCCGGGGTGATTTATGAAACACACAACCGTTGTTCCAAAAGGTTCCAGCTCTGCCTTGCGGATTCCAGCCATAGCCATTTCCGTGTCGGTGATGATGTTCTTGCCCTGCCTGATTGCGTCTATGCCGGCCTGAATTGCCTCGGGATGAAATCGAACTGTATGGATATAGTCAAAATCGGCCGTTGTGTGGATCATCCTTCTGACAATACTCCACTGGTCCGGCGGAAATCCATGCACACCGGCCTCGTGCTCTATGAGCTTGAAGCTTTCTTTTTCAATTTCGTATGGCTTCATCGCTTTTTGTTACTTTTCAATTTCAGAAAATCTCCCCGAACTTCTTGAGCGTTGCCTTTTTCCCAACAGAGGCGAACAAAGTTTTTGGCAACACCAGGGTTACTGCCAAAATGGAGGTGTACGTAGCTCCCCAGGGTATTTTTCACCAAAAAACCTTCTGCATACTTATCATCGCCTCTCCGATCCATAATCCTGTAGGCATGCTGCACATCCCCTGGCCCTTCAATCATCTCAGAGTAATGGAATTCGTGCCCTCGAATCACCTGCCCCGGGATTCCAAGGGGACAGCGCGAAGCCAGGCAAACCTCTCTATACCCCAAGGACTTCAGCCTGGAAAGCATGCGCACAGCAAATGGATATGCACCTGCCATGGGGTAGAAGTCTCCCTCCGTGTCCTGAATACCCCGGCAGAGAAACATGAACCCGCCACACTCAGCATAGATGGGAAAGCCTTTTTCTCCCAGTTCCTTGATTTCACCCCTCAATGATGCGTTGTCCGACAGTCTCCGGGCAAACAACTCGGGGTAGCCGCCACCCAGATAGAGCCCGCTGATTCCCTGCGGCAGGAGTTTATCCCGAAGGGGTGAAAAGAAGACAAGTTCAGCGCCAGAGGATTCGAGTATGTCCAGGTTGTCCTGATAGTAAAAGCAGAATGCTTCGTCTCTAGCCACGCCTATGCGTGCAGTGTACAACTCATCCATATCAGGATGTTTTTCCACCTGTTTGTCAGGAACATCCGAAAGACCACTCAAAATAGCTTCCAGTTCGAGGGAGTTTTCCACTATGTCGGCAAGGGTGTCAATATAATTTGATGAGAGTGGGTTCTCGTCAGTAGTGACAAGGCCGAGATGCCTTTCCGGCAATGATAGAAGAGGTTCTCGCGGCAGCCCCCCAAGACAGTGCATCCTGGACCTGTCAGCCACGGCCTCTCTCAGATATGCCAGGTGTGTACGGCTTCCAATCCGGTTAAACACAACTCCTGCAAAGTCAACGTCTTGATCGAAGTCCTCAAACCCGCAGACCAGGGCGGCTGCGCTTCGTGCCATAGACCTTGCGTCCACCACAAGAAGCACAGGGAGCTTAAGCCACTTGGCCATCTGGGCTGTTGACCCCGCTTCGCTCCTGCCGTCATAACCGTCAAACAGGCCCATCACGCCTTCTACGACGGCGAGGTCGGATGCCCTCGCATATTTCCGGAAGGTGTCCCTATTATAATCTTCTGTGAGCATCCATCCGTCCAGGTTTCTGCTCACGTTACCGGAGATCCGGCTGTGGTAACCCGGATCGATAAAATCCGGTCCCACCTTAAAGGCGCACACATTAAGGCCCCGCCTCTTAAACGCAGCGATAAGGCCAAGGGAAATGGTTGTCTTTCCCGTCCCGCTGTGGGTGCCTGCTATGACTAATCCTTTAATGAGTTACCCCTTTCCGGACCCTGACCCGCCAGGGGAGAGGGGGTAACCGATTACCTGACAAACCTGTCGGGATACAATATTTTTCCAATTTCACAGATGCCTTCCAATAACCTGAGCGTTGGCCTGGATACCGTCATTTCATTGATGATGTATACTTGATCATTTTTCACTGCCTTGATAGCTTTGAAACCGCCTTCTTCCTTTATGCCCATGATTGTTGCGTGATTCATAGTACCGTTTTGAGCAAGATAAACGTCGATCTCATCTGCGTGTGACAGGATGTGCTCCTTACCGTAGGCTGCAATGTTGGTACCCCTGATGGATACAGCATCATCAGCAACGTTTACACCTCCTGCCGCTTCCAGGACAAAAATGGCCATAGACGTTGGGGCAAACGTCTTCATTTTACTGTGTATGGCCTCAAAATAGACCCTTTTTTGCTGCTTCTTTGGAATGGTTTCGACTACCGACCGGACAGCCGAAAGACGTGCCTGGAATCCCTTTATCATTTTCGTGGCCTGGTCCTCTCTTCCGGTCAGGGTCCCTAATGCCTTCCAATAGTCGTACATTTCGTGCACATCCCGTGGTTGGAGTGAAACAACAGTGATGCCCGCATCTTTGAGCTTTTTAACCAGGCTTCTGTATCCAAGGCCGATCATAGGCCTTATGAGTACTAGATCGGCATGCGCAGCCAGGAATTTTTCTGCGTCGTCATGATAGCTGAAGACCGCTTTTGTTAAAGCCTTTGGCGGATAGGCCTCGTTTTTGGATACACCAATAATTTCTTCATCAAGGCCGAGTGAAAACAGGTTTTCCGTATGAGCCCCATATAATGAAATGATCCTTGTAAACGGTTTTTGAACCAGAACCGTGTTGCCGGACTTGTCGATTATGATGGAGCCTGCAAAGGCCGCACCTGCAACCCGGAACAGGGTCAATAGCAGCATATAAATCACGATTCTCTTCATCTGCACATGGTTCTACTGAGATACTTGCCCTTCTGTGTCTCTCCCGCTCTTAAATACCACCCGTTTCGAGTTTGAATACGGCTCAAAGTGGACCTTTGATTCCACGCCGAATACGGTTTGTATGTTTTGCTCGTTAAGCACTTTATCAATATCGCCGTGGGCCACCATTTTTCCCTTTTTCATGAAGATCAGGTAATCGCAATAGAGTGCTGCGAGATTCAGGTTTTGCATGACGGCAATCACTGTTTTTCCTTCAATCCTGACCCTGCTTTCCGCAATATTCAAGAGGTCCAGTGTGTATTTGATATCCAGATTGGATGTAGCCTCGTCCAAGATCAAAACGGGCGTGTCCTGTGCCAGGGCCCGTGCAAAAACCACCCTCTGTTTTTCCCCGCCGCTCAGGTCGGTGACGTACCTGCGGGCAAATCTCTCAATCCCGGTTTCGGCCATCACTGCACTGACGATCTCAAGGTCGTCTGCCGAAGGGGAAGAAAACCTTGAGATATAGGGGTGCCTTCCCATCAGGATGATTTCCTCTAACGTAAAAGGAAAGTGGATATAGAAGTCCTGCGGGACAAGGGCTATGGACCTTGCCATGTCTTTTCTTGTGTATTCGCCTAAACCTTTCCCATTATACCTGACTGTCCCGGACTCCGGCTTCTTGTCCCTGACCAGTATGTCCAGAAGGGTTGTCTTGCCGCATCCGTTGGGTCCAACAATTCCGTAGAACCTTCCGGGTTCCATTTTTATGGAAAGATCATGCAGCACCATGTTATTGCCATATGAAAAACGGATACGGTTGATCTCGAATCCCATGTATTATCCCATCATCCTCGCGATTTGCCTTTGACGGAAGATATAACAGAAAAATGGCCCGCCGATGAGGGCCGTTAGAACGCCTATGGGTATTTCTGTAGGCAGGACCGCCCTTGTGATCGTGTCGGCACAAAGAAGCAGGGTGGCCCCGGCCAGGGCGGATGCAGGAAGCAGTTTCCTGTTATCCGGCCCCACCAAAAAGCGCATGAGATGGGGGACGATCAGGCCGACAAAACCGATGATCCCTGAGACAGAAACACACACCGCCGTGATGAGCGAGGCGGTTACAAGGAGAATGACCCTGATCCTGTTGGTTTCAACGCCAAGCGAGGCTGCAGATCGATTTCCTGTCGACATGATGTTCAGATCCCTGGCAAAGAAGACAAAGACAAAGAACCCTATCAGTACAAAAAGGGATGTCAAGAAGACATCGACCCAGGTCTTTGATCCAAAGCTCCCCATCAGCCAGAAGATGATAACGGAGACCTGTTCGTCAGCCACATACTTGATGAAGCTGATACCTGCGGACAAAATGGCCGCAACAATGATTCCCGACAGGATTAGATTGTTCGATGAAACCTGGCCATTGAAGGAAGAGAGATACAGGACAACGAACAGGGTCGCAACCGCACCCACAAAGGCAAAAAAGGGGACGGCATATATCCCCAAAAAACCGACATTCAGCAACAGGGCAATAGATGCGCCAAATGCAGCGCCGGCTGATATTCCAAGCGTGTAAGGATCGGCCAGGGGATTCAGAAGTATTCCCTGAAAAATGGTGCCTGCAATGGAAAGCCCTCCCCCGACAATCGCTGCGGTCAATATGCGAGGCAATCGAACATCTACGACGACATAGGGGAAGATATGATTAATACCATCTAATAGCCTTTCATGCCCGCATACCTTTGAGGCTATGATTCTTAAGACCTCAATCGGGGAGATCTTTATGTATCCCATCCCTGTCGAAGCTACGATAACAGTGCAAAGTACTACGGCCAACAAGAAGGTCTGGGCCCCCACAGAGAGCCCAAACCTGTTACCATTCTTCATTGTCTCATGGTGAATCTAGTCCTCTAGGCCGGGCCAGTCCCGCCGTTGGCGGGATGGCTCTGCCTTGGAAGTGACGTATTATTTTAGCCTCGTGAAACAAATTGACTCTAACAAGCGGCTATCTTTTGAAAAAGCTAAATTGCTACCACGTGACTATTTTATCTTGATGCCATTGTCCCGGGCGGCATCTTTGATATGTTCCACAAATATCTTGGCGAATTTGTCATTGGAACCAAGCCCCTCAAGGACCGGTATGACTTCAAACCCCTGTTTGGTTAGAATGCTTTTCCA
>MAXP01000113.1 GCA_001751085.1 Desulfobacterales bacterium C00003060
CAGGGTCTGCAGAACCCAACGCAAAATTTGCTGGACTTCATCAGGAGGCTCGAGACTTAAAGGCTTATCTGAAAGACCTGGAGGATAGGATCGCTGAGATCAAGAAAACCTGTGAGTAAAGCCCCCTCTAAAACAGTTGCAATACCGGCCGGTCCATGTGATACCCCGCCGCTTGCGGCGGGGTAGTTCATTTACATCTGCTAGATGGCTGGCGAAGACCATCGGTCTGCAAAAAACAGGGGCAATTCCCCTGCGCAGATCGGCCCAACAGTGACATGCCAACCTGTTGACCGCACTATCTCATCACGCATAGCCGAGGCCAGGCCGGGGATAATGATTTCCGGGTGAGGCGCTTTTGTGAGAATGCCTGATTTGGCCACCTCTTTGCTGATCACATCGGCAGTCAGGCTTCCGAGGATTACTGCCATGTCGACTGTGTCTCCCTTTGTGTCAGCAAAAAGGAGAAAAAACGGGCTTATTGTCGTACTCAGGATCGAAATGATCACATCCTGAGTATGGATGTTGTTGCCTGAGATCAGAATCGGACTATCCTCATGCGGGGTATTGATTTCTACTAATCCGCTCGGGCCCGGGCTGGGCACCGTCAGGCAGGGGAATCTTGGCAGGAGATTGTCAGCATCCAGGGCAACCTGTAAGGGGTAATAGAGACTTTCGGAAAGATGAGGACAATCCGCAGGCTTGTTCCGGCCCTGTTTCAAACAATCGACGAATTCATGACAGGTCTCAGCCCCGCACTCTTGACAATCGGTTTGAGGGAGGTATCTCAGGAAATCGATTCTTTCCAGATAAGTATCAGCGAGGAGCATGAGCATCATCAAGATAGGCCTTGGCATCACCTACAGTATAAAGAGACCCGGTGATACACACAGCATCTGCAGCGCTTGCCCCTTCAAGGGCAAGGGATATGGCATCCGGCAAATCGGGCATGACGACAATATCCTGATTGAGCGAACGCACAAATGATGCCAGTTTTTCGGGGTCGGCAGCACGTTCATTCTGGGGCATGGTGAGAATAATACGGTCTGCAACACCGGCAAGCTCACGAAGCATTGGCTTCCATGCCTTGTCTTCCAGAATGCCCACGACTAAGGTTAACCGACGTGATGCAATTGATTTTTCCAGGAACTTCCTGAGCGCCGTTACAGCGGAAGGATTGTGGGCACCATCCAAAAGGATGAAGGGCTCCTGTGAAAGTATCTCAAGGCGTCCGGGCCAGCGGGTAGCAGCGAGGCCGGCGTAGATCGCTTCATCCGTCAGGGTAAGCCCTTTTTTCAACAGGACTTCCAGCGCTCCCAGGGCCAGTGCTGCATTGATGAGCTGGTGGTCCCCAATGAGTCCAATCTTTGCCCGGGGCCACCTGTGATCAATTCCCAGATAGGAAAATGACCCTTCCATAAGTTTGCGAATCCGCATCTCTTTTCCGAGTCTGTACAGGGGCACTTGTTTTTTTGCAGCTACGTACTCAATGACCTGCAGTGCGCTTTTCTGTCTCGTTCCTGTAACAACACCAGCACCACTCTTGATAACGCCTGCCTTCTCACGGGCGATTTTGGCCAGGGTGTTGCCGAGATATTGCTGATGTTCCATGCCAATATTGGAAATGATGCTGACTTCGGGACGCACCAAGTTTGTTGCATCATATCGGCCGCCCATACCTGTCTCAAGGACTGCCCAGTCCACCCTTTGCGAAGCGAAATAGTAAAGGGCCATAGCAGTGGCACATTCGAAGAATGTCGGAGGCTCCCCCTGGGTGTATATGCGCTGAACTGCTTCTGCGACTTCGGCCACGTCTTTATCCGATATTGGGCATCCATTGATCTGTATCCGTTCGTTGAAACGAACAAGATGAGGGGAGGTGTAAAGGCCTACTCTATATCCTCCGTGTGCAAGGACCGAAGACAGGAAGGCGGAAATAGACCCTTTGCCGTTGGTGCCTGCGACGTGGATGGAGGAAAACCGATCCTGAGGATTTCCAAGGCCCCTCATCAGGTGGGTGATTGTGGCCAGTCCGAGCTTGATTCCAAAGCGTCTGAGTCTATACAGCGCTGACAGGTGCTGATCAACGGAAGAGATCATGATGATATGCGTGGATGGTTTTGCAGCCGTTCACGGGTTCAGAGGTTCAGGGCTCACCGAAACTCTGAACATGGGCAGCCCCGAACGGTTCACCCTGTTGGAGGGGGGGGTTCCCTTCGGGAAACCTGACAAGGTGAACTCTGAACCTGTGTGAGCGCCTACATGGTTTTTTTGCGGAAGCATCAGTGCTTGAAGCTTCTCTGGCCGGTATATACCATGGTGGCGTTGGCCTCGTTGCAAGCTTCAATTGACTGGTAGTCATTGAGTGAACCACCAGGGTGGATAACAGCAGAAACCCCTTCACGCAAGCCGACATCCACACCATCCCGGAATGGGAAGAAGGCATCGCTGACCATGGCAGCCCCGATCAAACCGCCGTTCTCTTGGGCCACTCTCTGGTCGATACCC
>MAXP01000114.1 GCA_001751085.1 Desulfobacterales bacterium C00003060
AGTTCCAGTCTATTCAAGGTGTTGGTAGCGTTGATTTGCTCGCTCAAGCTGAGCACGCGAATAGCATCGACCACAGGGACCAGTCCACTCATTTTTAGATTAAGTTGATTCTTGTGGACACCGGTCTTTTCAACCACAAGGGCTCTGAGAAAGCCCAGGGGCGGTCCGTTATAAAGTGCGTTGGTCGTAAGATGTCTTAAAAAAGCTCGATTTTTTTCGATGTTGTGATTCAAAAAAGCCCGGAGCCTTTGCGCCAACACGGTGACACCTGCAAGGGAGCGGAAATCAAAAAAGATGGTGCAGTTTCTCAGGTCTTCGGGAGATGCCTTATTGATCCAGAGTGAAAAGTAACGCTTCCAAACCGACTCGGGCTGGCACCATCGCGGGTTGCTGGCCATGACATCTCCTTTGCATAACGGAAAGCCACACCTTTCCAGGCCGGAAGTGACCCTTTGAGCCAAACGGAGAAAGTACTCGTGGGTATCGTGACCTGAGCCAGGCTCCGGATCCGAATAGATGATGGCATTATCCTGATCTGTCCGTAAGGTCTGCTCTTTGCGGCCTTCACTGCCCAGGGCAAGCCAGCAGTAAGGAACAGGAGTAGGCCCCGAGCCTTCTTCACGCAGGGATTCTTCTGTCAACGCGATGAGCCTTCGCGTCAGGCGGTCATTGCACTCAGAAATAAAGGTGGCAATCTCTCTTGCAGATACACCTGAATTCAGAAGACCCTTGACCGTGCGGTCAATTGCATCGACTAACTGCGCAACCCCTTCAACGGTTGTCTGCTTTTGAATGTCATTGATCACAGCAAGGGGATTAGATCCCTGGAGCAGGATAAAATCGTGTTGTGAGATAACGCCTTGGAGCACCCCTTCCAGGACCACACAGATGTGATGACAATCAAAGCTGGCCATCTTAAGCAGGACGCTGAAGCAGGGTTCCCTGGGGGCAACGGAGAGGACTGGCGCACTCATAACCGTCCTGATCGGTTCAGATCCTGTCTTTCCTGCTGCAAGGATTCGATTGGTCATATCGCTCTTCGTGACAACTCCGAGGGGGCGATTCCGCACATCAGCGACAACAACAGCACCAACTCCTTCACTAGCCATCAATTTGGCCACGAGGGCAACTTCATGATAGGGGGAGCATGTTACCGGTTTTCGCTTGACCAGGTCACCAGCGGTGACGTTAAACAGATAGCCATCTGATCGGAACACTACTGAATCCGACACTCCACCGGGCGCAAAAATGCCCGTCTGGGCCTTTCTTAGCCGGTACGCAAGCTTGGATACACGAATGGCAAAGTGTTCGTGAAACCCCACATGGTTGTGCATCAGCTCATCAAAGGTCTCCTTCGGAAGCAAATAACATACTGTATCTTCGTGGGCCCGGACGTCAAATGCGGGACCAGTCCCGTTGATAAGGGAAGCGCTTCCGAAAAACTCCCCCTCGGTTCTATATTCTAAGAGGATGTCCACACCATCTTTGCGGACGGTCTTCTCCACGGCACCGATCTGGACAAGATAGAGATAGTGGCACGGAGGGCCATCCTGCTCAAGGATTAGGCTGTCTTTTGGGAAATAATCGATTACTATCTTTTGGGGAAGGCCGTTTAGAACGTCTTGGGAAAGCTCATTAAAAGGGACAATGCCACGAAAGAAGTCAATGATCTTCTTGTAGGGGATTTCGACCATTTTCTATTGCTTGTTGTGTCCTTAGTGTATTCTCCAAAAGTCCGGCCCTTTCTCGCAAATTCGGGGCCTTGGGTTTATTGTAAAGAAACTTTTCCATGAAACCCGGCCCTTTCCCGATTTCAGGGTCAAGGGCCAATGCCTTCTGGTAGTCGGAAAGGGCCTCTTTGTGTTGGCCCAGATGGTCGTATGCAATACCGCGATTTGCATACACAATGGCCAGGGCCGGGTCTTTTTGGATCGCCTTTGTGAAATCGAGAAGCCCTTCCTTATACCGCTCCATGCAGAGATAAGCAATACCCCGGTTCAGATAACCCTCAGCCTTTTCAGGCTCCTTGGAAATAGCCTGAGAAAAAAGATCGGTTGCCCTCTTGTACTTCGATTTTTTCATGAGGCGGTTGCCGTCAAGCAAGAGGGCCCGATAGACCTTTTCCCGCTGGTCTATCGGGCTGTCTTTCTTGTTGCACCCAAAGCAGAGGCACATAACCATTGCCAGGGCAACCAACCTCAAAACACTTGTCATCACGTTAGTAGTTCGCTCCACCCTTCACCGGAATCAGGTTCGCCCTTGTATACCTCGGAAGGTTATAAATGGCGATTTTCTCGGTGAGTCATGAGCATCAAGAGCAAG
>MAXP01000115.1 GCA_001751085.1 Desulfobacterales bacterium C00003060
GCTATTTACGAGGAGGGTGAGCTTCAACCTGAAGCAACTGTCAAGAAATTCTTGACAGTTCGAAAGGAGGGGAACCGTCAGATACGCCGCAGCCTAGACCATTACAATCTCGACATGATTATTTCCGTTGGCTACCGGGTGAAAAGCCTGATTGCCACCCGTTTCCGCATCTGGGCGACTGGGCGGCTCAAAGAATACATCATCAAGGGCTTTGTCATGGACGACGAGCGCCTGAAAAATCCGCCGGTAGCCGGTTCTTCCGTGCCGGATTATTTCGATGAAATGCTGGAGCGCATCCGTGACATCCGTGCAAGCGAACGTCGGATGTATTTACGGGTCAGGGAAATTTTCGCCATGGCCGCGGATTATGAACCTTCCTTGAGAGAAACCACGAAGTTTTTCAGCATCATTCAAAATAAGTTGCATTATGCCGCCACCAGCATGACTGCTGCGGAATTGATCAAAAGCCGGGCTGATCATGCACAGCCCAATATGGGCGTGACCAACTGGAAACGGGATGAAGTCCGCAAAACGGATGTGACTATTGCCAAGAATTATCTCCGTGAGGATGAAATCGACGAGTTGAACCGCATTGTTACCATGTGGCTGGACTTTGCCGAGGATCAGGCCAAGCGGCGCAAGCAGATTTTTATGAATGACTGGGAGCAGAAGCTGGATGAATTTCTGCGGTTTAACGAGCGTCAGGTCCTTCCCAATGCCGGGAAAGTCGGCAAAAAAGAGGCCGGTGATTTTGCCCGGCGGGAATATGAGAGGTTTTCCGCGCGGCGCAGGGAATACAAAGAAGCCATTGGTGAAGCGGAAACCATAAAACAGCTTGAGGAAGCGGCAAAACGTCTTGATAAAAAATGAACCACGAAATACACCAAACACACGAACAACAGAATTTTTTGTTCAAACAGTACATAGACATTTTTATGGAAAAAAGACTTATAATGACACATAGTTCACTTTTTTGATGCATACTTGAACTATAGATTGCATGTAAGGATGAACGAGAGAGCAACTATGAGTAAGCGAAATATACGGAAACTTAAGGGAGCAATTGAACTTTAATGGGGGATGAAAAAATGAATCAGGAAACGAAAAGCCAGAACAATACTACAGGTATCAATATACTGAAAAGCCGAGATGACCATAAGCCTGTAGTTTTTGAAGAGGTTGAGGGAGGAATTTTTAAACTTTGCAAAGAGTCAGAATGTTCCTGGTTTAAGAAAGATGAAACCTTCGGCCCTGACAAGCTTCGCCCCCGCATCGAACCTTGGCTCACCGCTTTGGTTCAATCCGAATATCATTCGTTGCTTCTCGGTTCAGGACTCACCCATTCAGTCCATTGGATAGCTCAAGGTCGTAGCCTTCCAGTTATGGCGAAGACCAAGTTCAGTGCTTTCCAGTCTCAGATTGATGAGGCCGCTACCGCAACAGCAAAGGCTGCAGAACGAGACAAGGCAAACTTTGAAGATCAAATCCGGGTGGCAAATGAATTGCTTTCCGGCATCGAACATTATTGTCCGGAATTTGACACATCCGCCGAATCTGTGGAACTCAGAAAAGAAATCAATAAACTTAGGAAGGATATCTCGCAAGCCTTAAATGACTTCGCAAAATCAATCCTCGAAGGAGAAAGGATTATCGCATCTGCAGACGAATCCAAGAGAGAAGAAGCTTTTGGGTATCTGGTCAACTTTTTGATGAGCTTTGCGAGTCGTTCAGGGACACGGGACAGACTGCAAATCTTCACCACCAACTACGACCGCTTGCTCGAGGCTGGTGCTGAAGTGGCTGGATTGCATCTCCTGGACCGTTTCGTCGGCAACCTCGCTCCAATCTTTCGCTCTTCTCGTTTGAATATTGACATGCACTACAACCCGCCCGGCATTCGAGGTGAGCCTCGATATCTGGAAGGAGTTGCCCGTTTCACCAAACTTCACGGGTCGGTTGACTGGGTTCAAGCTGGGCGTGATATCCGTCGAATGGGCTTGCCGTTTGGCGCTGAGTCTGTGGAACCATACCTTAAGGCACCTGGTTGGCGAGAGGTAACAACGGGGAATTTGATGATTTATCCGAACTCGGCAAAGGATCGGGAAACGTCAGCCTATCCCTATGTTGAACTCTTTCGTGACTTTGCTGCGGCGGTGTGCCGACCAAACAATACATTGGTTACTTATGGGTACAGCTTCGGCGATGAGCATATCAATCGGGTTATTGAGGATATGCTGACCATTCCTTCCACCCACCTGGTAATCATCTCATACGATGATCCCTTGAGCCGTATCAAGAAGACCTACGAAAAAATCGCGCGTCCTGCCCAAATGACACTTCTTGTGGGAAACCACTTGGGGGATATGAAAACATTGGTTGATCACTATCTGCCCAAGCCAGCCATTGATCGCACAACTTTCCGCATGGCTGAACTTCTGAAAGCCCGTTTTGGAACAGAACAGGTAGAAAGAACCGAAAATGAAGCACAGGGAGGTGATGACAAATGAATCCGAGTCCGCTGGAATACGCAGAGTCATTGCATATTGGAACGGTGGAGTTTGTTTCACCTGACGAGATCAAAATATTGTTGGATATTGAAGCGCCGGAATCCGTTGCTTTGAATGCTGGCCTGCCCCTTCCTTTTCCCCGCGTAAACAGCTATGTCCTGATTCCAAGCGACGAGGGATATTTGGTTGGGCAGGTGGAACAGTTGACGATCGAGCGCTCGGCATATCCCAAAAGACGGGGTATGAAAGATTTCGGTCTGGTTGATTTGCCCTATCCCCTCCGAAAAATGAGTCTTAATCCTCTTGGCACGCTTCGCAAGTCAGTTGACAACAATGGACTGGAGACTTTTCGTTTCAGGCGTGGGGCAGATGCGTTTCCGACCGTTGGTGACAGCGTGCTTCTACCAACACAAAAGCAACTTCGCTCAATTGTCGAATCCGGAGAAAACCGAAGGGTCAAGATCGGCACAAGTCCCTTAGCTGGGAATGCAGATGTCTATGTTGACCCTGACAGGATTTTCGGAAGGCACCTTGCCGTGCTCGGCAATACGGGCAGCGGGAAGTCATGTTCGGTTGCTGGGTTGATCCGCTGGTCTTTGGAAGCAGCGCGGGCAGCCCAAAAAGACGATGGAACCCCATCGCAAGCAGAACAACAGAACAATAACGCCCCGAATGCCCGCTTTATTGTGCTTGATCCGAATGGAGAGTATTCTAGGGCTTTTGCGAGCAAAAATAATGACTCAATCAATGCACGTTTATTCAAAGTGAAGCATGAAAACGCTGCACAGCAACTCCAAGTTCCTCTCTGGTTCTGGAACAGTGCGGAGTGGGTCTCTTTTACACAGGCCAGTGGAAAGACGCAAAGACCAACGTTGATTCATGCGTTAAGGGCAGTACGGGACGGACAAGCAGAATTCCCCGAAAATGTAAGTCATGATATGCGTCGTTTTCTCAGAACAATTGTCAGCACAATTCAGGCGGAAAAGAACACGGGATCACCGTGGGGGCAGTTTCCAAAACCAAAGGCTTTCTTCGAAAAAATAGGTAAATGGAAATCTGGATTAGAACCCCAGCTTTCCTTTACTCAGAATGAAAAGACTGCATTAACGAATCTGATGCACAAAATTAACGCCCTAGTTCAAAATCGCAGTGGGCAATACCCGAATTACGATTTTACGAGA
Source organism: Desulfobacterales bacterium C00003060 (assembly GCA_001751085.1). Taxonomy (GTDB): domain Bacteria; phylum Desulfobacterota; class Desulfobacteria; order Desulfobacterales. The sequence goes on from MAXP01000115.1 coordinate 3,689, forward strand.
CCAGAAGTTGACGAATTTTTTGAAAAGGCTAAGGAGGCACATAGGGCATTTGGTGGGAGCGATACCGAATTGTTACCCATTGATGCTGATATTCCACGTAAATTCAATGGTGACTCACTGTTGATGAGCCTGGAAGCAAGTGCGGAAATGCTGAATGTTTCCGAATATGTGGAAACCATGTTGATCCGTATCCGAACCATGCTCGCCGATACCCGCATGAAATCGATAATTAGTGATGCAGGCGCTGTCACACTTGAGCAATGGCTGATTGACTATATCGGCGGGAATCAAGCCGATAATGGCGGCCTGACGATTATCGATATGTCCTTAGTGCCTTCTGAAATCATTCACATCGTTACATCGGTCATAGCCCGTATGATTTTTGAAGCGCTCCAGCGATACCGAAAGCTCAATAAAGAACATAAAACTCTTCCAACAGTATTGGTGATGGAAGAAGCCCATACCTTTGTAAAGCGGTACAAAGTGGACGCTGAGAACCAGGATGCCGCTTCCGTATGCTGCCAGGTATTTGAACGAATAGCAAGAGAGGGGCGCAAATTCGGACTGGGTCTAGTCGTGTCATCCCAACGCCCATCAGAATTATCCCCCACCGTACTTTCACAATGCAATACATTCCTTCTTCATCGAATCAGCAACGATCGGGACCAGAACATAGTTCATCGGTTTGTTCCTGACAATCTTAAAGGCTTGCTCAGGGAACTTCCTTCACTTCCATCGCAGAATGCGATTCTGTTGGGCTGGGCATCTGAACTTCCGGTATTGATTCGCATGAATGACCTGCCGAAGGAACAGCAACCACTATCGGATGACCCCGATTTCTGGGATGTCTGGACCGGCAAAGAAACAAGAGATGTGAATTGGGAAGAGGTCGCCAAGGACTGGCAACAAATATCTAAGGAAGCCGCCGAAAAATCCTATGATAAAGAGCAGAAAGAATAGAATAACCATGAGCAAGCGGAATGAAAACAGACCGGGATATAAAAAGAGCAAGGCCGGATGGATTCCTGATAAGTGGGAAAGTAATGGGTTTTCAGCAATAGCAAAGATCGAAATGGGCCAGTCTCCAAATGGTAAAAGCTATAATACTGAAGGGATAGGGTATCCTTTAATCAATGGGCCGACAGAGTTTACGGAACGTTATCCGATAAAGAAACAATGGACTTCTTCGCCAACAAAGATTTGTAATTCTGGTGACATCTTGCTGTGTGTCCGAGGAAGCTCGACGGGCCGGATGAATATCGCAAATGACAAGTATTGTATTGGTCGAGGTGTTGCTGCAATTTGTCACAAAGATAAAAAAAGCTATTCCATTTTTATAGAACAGCTTTTAATCAGTATTACAACGAGAATTCTAACGCTAACTACAGGTTCAACTTTTCCAAATATTGACAAAAATACACTATCATCAATTCCAGTTGGAGTCCCTCCTCTCCCCGAACAGGAAAAAATAGCTGAAATCCTCTCCGCTTGGAACCGGGCCATTGAGCAGGTGGGTAAGCTGATTGACGCCAAACAGCGGCTCAAAAAAGGGCTGATGCAACAGCTTCTTACCGGCCGGATGCGGTTTCCGGAGTTTGACCACGGAATACACGGAATACACGGAAAGAAAAAAGATGAGCTGCCGGAGGGATGGAAAAATAAAACTCTCGGTTCGTTTGGTTTATTTTCAAAAGGAAAGGGGATTTCCAATAGTGAAAAAAGAGGGACAGGCTTTCCTTGTATTACTTACGGAGAAATTTACACAAGGCATGAGTTTGTCATTAAAGAATTCCACTCATTTATTGATAAAGATACAGCGCAAAAAAGCCAACGAATTCAGAAAGGTGATATTATTTTTGCTGGTTCTGGTGAAACATTAGATGAAATAGGAAAATGTGTTGCTTATACACAAGACGAAGAGGCTTATGCCGGTGGTGATATCATAATATTTAGACCCAAGGGTGTGGACTCTGTCTATGTGTCGTATTTATTGAACAGTGACTTGTTGATCAGACAAAAAAGGAAATTGGGGCAAGGCTATTCAGTTGTTCACATTTATTCCAGCGGATTAAAAATATTACACGTTCCACTTCCTTCTCTCCCCGAACAAACTCGCATCGCCTCCGTCCTTTCCACCTGCGACCGGGAAATTGAGTTGCTGCGCAGGAAGGAAATTGCCCTCCGCGAACAGAAAAAAGGTCTGATGCAGAAGCTGCTGACAGGGAAAGTTCGGCACCCGGAATTTTTGAAGGAGGGGCGTGCATGAAATTCGAAGTGTATTGTGATGAATCTATGCCCGATCTTTTTACCACAAAAAAACCGGCGAGCCGCTATCTGATGATAGGCAGCTTGTGGTTGCCGAATTCCTACCGGAACAAAATAAAGAATGACATCCGATCCTTGCGTGAGAAACATAATACCTGGGGTGAGATCAAATGGTCTAAGGTGTCACCGTCTCGCCTGCCCTTTTATCTCGATTTAATAGATATGTTTCTCTCATATAACCTTGAGTTGCGGTTCAGGTGTATTGCGGTGGATCATGCCCAGATTAACATGTCGCTGCATGACAACGACAGCGAACTTGGATTTTACAAATTTTACTACCAGATGTTACATCACTGGATATACGACTTCAATGAATACAGGATATTCTGTGATATCAAGACGAATCGTGACCCTGAACGGCTAAAGGTTCTCAAACGGTGTCTTAAATACGCAAATCTTTCATCGACAATAAAAGATATTCAGTCCTTGCCGTCCAAACAGGTTGTATTGATACAGCTTTGCGATTTACTACTCGGCGCAGCGAACAGCAGGATGAACAACACATTAAAGGAAGGTTCTGCAAAAAATGAATTGGTTCGTCATCTGCAAAAAATGCTGGGCGTAAAAAATCTTGCTCCCACCCCCAAGAGCGAGGAAAAATTCAATATCTTCAAGATACGACTCAATGGGGGATGGTAGTGCGGTTACCTGATTTGCTTATTTTTGAAGCAGAAAGGGAGTAT
>MAXP01000116.1 GCA_001751085.1 Desulfobacterales bacterium C00003060
GTCCTTATAACCATGTGAAATTACGCCAAAATGATGTGCAGTTTAACTCCGCAATCCAAAATCCGCAATCCAAAATACTATAAGTTCAGTCATTGACTAAGTAATAGTGCCATGATAATTTACATCTTATGATAGACATAAAACTCATTAGACAGGACCCGGAATTGGTGCATAGATCACTGCGCAAGCGAGGACAAGACTACGACCTTCGCCCTTTTCTGGAGTGTGACTCAAGGCGCCGGGCCATCCTGCTCGAGGTTGAAGAGCTTAAGCACGAACGTAATAGAGTCTCCGGGCGTATTGCCCAAATGAACAAGGAACGTAAAGACCCCTCGGGACTGATAACCCGTATGCGCACGGTCTCTCAGAGAATAAAGGCCTTAGACGAAGAGCTGTCCAAATACGAAAAGGCCCTACACACCATTTTGATGGATCTTCCCAACCTTCCGCATCACTCGGTGCCCATTGGCAGAGACAGTGAAGACAATGTAGTCATCAAAAAGGTCGGTGAGCCGCGTTCCTTTGGCTTTGAACCCCTCCCACACTGGGATATTGGGAAAGAACTCGGGATTCTTGATTTTGAGCGAGCAGCAAAGATCACGGGGGCACGTTTTGTCCTTTACACAGGATTGGGGGCAAGGCTTGAGCGTGCCCTGATTAACTTCATGCTTGATGTGCATACCAGGGAACACGGCTACATCGAAGTCCTTCCCCCATTCATGACCAATCGTACGAGTATGACCGCCACAGGCCAGCTTCCCAAGTTCGAGGAAGATCTCTTTAAACTGGAAGGGTGGGACTATTACCTGGTGCCCACCGCCGAGGTGCCGCTCACCAATATTCACCAGGGCGAGATACTTGATGAGCAGGACCTTCCCAGGCTTTATGCCGCGTACACGCCTTGTTTCCGATCTGAGGCCGGTTCTTATGGCAAGGACACACGTGGGCTGATCAGGCAACATCAGTTCAATAAGGTGGAACTCGTTAGATTCACCACACCGGAAAGATCTTATGGAGAACTCGAAGAACTCCTGAATGATGCTGAAATCATCCTCAAACGACTTGAAATCCCTTATCAAGTCATAGTGCTATGCACTGGTGATCTGGGATTTTCTGCTGCCAAGACCTATGACATTGAGGCCTGGGTACCCGCACAGCAAAAATACCGGGAGGTCTCTTCATGCAGTAATTTCGAAGATTTTCAGGCCAGACGGGGCAGCATTCGCTTTAGAAGAAAAGGGAAAAAGGGGACCGAACTGGTCCATACCCTGAACGGGTCGGGGCTGGCTGTTGGCCGAATAGTCGCGGCGATTATGGAAAACTATCAGCAAGAAGACGGCACAGTGATCATCCCGGAGTCCATCAGGCCTTATATGGATGGGGTGGAAAGAATAGGTGCCTAAGCGGCTACCCCTAATATTTCGGATTTCGGATTGCGGCCTGAGCCAAAGGACATGACAATGAAGAAAACGCGTCAGTTGGCAACGATCCTGCTAATAGAAGACGATCCTGATGTCCGTTTCCCAATCGTCGAATATTTAGAACACCTGGGCTACAAGGTCGTCACTGCTGCAGACGGCATGGAGGGGCTGAAGAGATTAAGAAAGGGCGGGTATGACCTTGTGATAACAGATGTTGTTATGCCCTACGTGAGCGGTTTGGGAGTGGTCACAGCCCTTAAGGAAAAAGACCCCCACATCCCGGTCATAGCCATCACAGGTTATGGTAAGGAGCCGGAAACGGCGGCTATGGAAAAAAAGGCGGATCTTGTGCTTGCCAAACCGATTAAGATGACAGCTCTCAAGAACTATGCAGCCCAACTTTTGACCTCTAAGGACAGACCTCGTTAAGTAGTTGAGTATTTGACGATCTCTGAGCTAAGAAAAAGCAAAATGAAAGCCGATTTGAATATCCTTATTATTGAAGCCGATCCTTCGATCTTAGTTGGGTTGGAGGAAAGCATTAACGATCTTGGGTTCAGCTTCTGCTGTACTGCTACACCGAACAGGCCTATCCATCAACTTGCCGCCTTACGTCCTGATCTGACAATTATAGGGCCTTCTTTGGAAACCGGGACTTGCATGAAGTGTCTGCACAAACTGAAAACAGTTGATCCCCTCATGCCCATTTTGACTTCATGTGACGAAGCCTGTCTGCCAAAAGAATGTGCCTGCACCCCTTTTTTCGGGATCCACTACCTCGGCCCTAATCCGGACCCGGATGAGATTTTGGGGGCCATAGAGAATGCGCTAAAGCCCAATACTGAGCAGGATTTTTTGCCTGCTACCCCTATACTACTTATTGGACAGAGCCAGGAGATCAGGGCTATCAGGCAAAAAATCCAAAAGGTTGCCGATAAGGATGTTACTGTCCTGATCACAGGAGAAACCGGGTCTGGAAAGGAACTGATAGCCCGTTCCATCCATTACCATTCCCTGCGAAAAAGTGGGGGCTTGGTCAAGATAAACTGTGGGGCGCTGCCTGACGGGTTGATGGAGAGCGAGGTCTTTGGCTTTTACAAAGGGGCCTTCACCGGCGCCTTTAGAGACAAGCCGGGTCGTCTTGAGATGGCCAGAGGGGGAACGCTATTTGTAGATGAAATCGGAGACCTTTCCCTCAATCTCCAGGTCAAGTTTCTCCAGGTGCTTGAAGACAGGGTGTTTTCGAGGCTTGGCGGAACAGAGGATACAGCTATAGATACGAGGATTGTGGCTGCTACGAATTTGGATCTGCAAAAAAGTGTCCGCGAAGGCACTTTCAGAAAGGATCTTTTCTACCGTCTGAACGTAGTGCATATCAAGGCGCCGCCCTTAAGAGGAAGAAAGAATGATATCGAGCTGCTAACCGATTTTTTTATGAACAAGTACTGCTTTGAGTTCAGAAAAGAGCCACTGGACATACCTGACAAGGTCTTAGACGTTTTTGTGGCATATCAGTGGCCTGGAAATGTAAGGGAGCTTGAGAATCTAGTCCGACGGGCGATTGTCCTTAGGGATTGGAACTTAATAATCCAAGAGTTGAATTTGGAAAACCTTAACTGCAGAAATGAGAACAGCCCCGTTTCAGAGGCTATTTCGCCCCATTTGGAACCGCATGATAATGAGATGGAAAGGTTGTTCAGAGACACAGATTTTTCTCTGAAAAAAGCATGCAGGGCCTACGTTTCCCAAGTGGAGCGCAAGGCGATCTTGAAAATCCTCAAGGAGACCAAGTGGAACAGAAAAAAGGCCGCCGAACTGCTCCAGGTAAGTTACAAAACCCTCCTCAACCGCATCACCGAATTTGACATCTCGCCGTGAAAAAACCCCACTTGTAGGATTAGCCCGTTGCCCAGTTATACTCTGCACGGTCACAATTGGAGCTTTGCAATCGTCCATTAAATACGTTCATCTTGGGTCGCCACGGTC
>MAXP01000117.1 GCA_001751085.1 Desulfobacterales bacterium C00003060
ACACCCAATTTGTATTCGCTAAGGGAACCGTAAGGGTCTTCAGCTTTCGTGTAAACCTCATTGACACCAAGGATCAGCCCGCCGGGCGCCTCATAGTCCAGTTCAAACACCCCCCTGTTGTTTTCCAGTCATTATCATTATTATCCGTATAATAGGCAAAATCGCCCAGGTAACCCAGCTTCAAGCCCCCTCTTTCACCTAAGCTATAGCCCAGAAAGAGTGCAGGTTTGACATGGAAAATCCAGTCTGACTCTTTGAGTTCGTCTGTGTTGTTGCTTCCATTACCCAGATAGATGTTGTCATCATAAAGGTATTGAAACTCGACTTCCGGGATAACCTTTAGTTTCCCATAATGGATCCTGCCCCCCTGGGCCATCACCTGAGCAGACAGAAAAACTATGACCGTTCCAACTAACCAGGAAAAGAATATTTTCTTTTTCATGAACCACCTCCATTAAGACGCTGGACTCACTGTTGATTCCTCGGTAGTTGTGGTAGAGCTATTAGTTGAGGTTGTGGTGGTCTCAACCGTGGTAGTCTCAACCGTGGTAGTCTCCTCGGTGGTCGTCTCTGCCGACGTTGTGGTGGTTATCTGGCCGACAGCTGTATTTACAGCCGCTGCCTGATCCGGGACCGCCGTAGCCACGGCTGTTGCTATCGCATCTGCCTTATCTGAAACTGCTTCAGCCACATTTACAGCTATCTGCACTGCCTGATCCGGGACCGCCGTAGCCACGTTTGCGGCTATTTTTGGCGCCTGGTCCGGGACCGCCTCAGCTACCTTTGCAGCTATATCCGGCGCCTTATCTGGAAGTGCTTCAGCCACATTCACAGCTATTTCTACTGCCTGATCCGGGACCGCCGTAGCCACGGCTGCTGCTACTGCCGCTGCCTGTTCCGGGACCAATCTAGCAACGATTACGGCTATGTCCGCTGCCTGGTTCGGGAACTTCGCAGCCAAGGCTGCGGCTATCTGCGCTGCCAGGTCTGCCTGGTTCGGATTGGCCTTAACAGCGGCTGTTATCGCTGCTTCATTCACGGTTCCATCAGTGTTGAGATAATCCTCGACGTTGACTTGTGCATAGGCCATAGAGTGTGCGACACAAGACACCAATACCAATGATAGCCACATGATTTTTTTTCTCATTTATGACCTCCTTCTAAAAATAAGGCAAGGTGACCTTGGATGGGTATTGAACAATATTGCAGGGGTTAAGCTCAAACTTGGTAACTTCTCAAGAAGTCCAGGCATTCTGTTTGCAGTTATAGCTTTTCAGAAAAATACTTGCAAATTGGCGGGATGAATCGTTCTGATAACCATGTAAAATTACGCTAAAATGATGCGCAGCTTAACTCCGAACTCCGCAATCCGAAATACTATAGTTTAAGCAAATCTATTGAAAATATAGGAAGTTTCCCTTAAATATCCCTATCAATGGATAAGTCAAGCTTTTTTTGGGGTAATCAAAAAAAAGCGGCCTGTGCGGTTAGATATTCGATTTGTTGTTAGGGAAGCAAGAAAAGAATTATCACGTACCTTCGTGTTTTCGTGATGATTCTGTTTGACTTTTCTGTTACAAATGAAGCTGAGATGCCAAAATGGTAAATTATTTTTTCGCGAGCCCTTATGCTCAAGACTCTCTGAGAAAAGATGGAATATCATGCAAAAGGAGAAAGAAATCAATAACATCCTGACCGTGGCGATACCGGCCCTCAACGAGGAAGCGACAGTGGGCAATGTCATAACCGGGTGCCGCAACTATTGTGACGATATTCTGGTGATAGATGGGCATTCCAGGGACAAAACAGTCGCGATTGCCCATACTTTGGGTGCACGGGCAATCTTTGACCACAGAAAAGGGAAAGGAGATGCCATTCGGTCCGCCATACCCCACATTCATAGAGAAATAACAGTCTTTATCGATGCTGACGGCTCCCACGACCCGGATGATATCCCAAAACTGGTCCAGCCTATATTGGAAAACAGGGCCGATCATGTGTCTGGATCTCGCCTCATGGGTGGTTCCAGTGAACTTCATGGTGGATTTGATGAATGTTTCCGGCTCATGGGCAGCTCATTTATCACCGCCTGCATCAATCATCGTTTTGGGACAAGGCTCTCAGAAAGTCAGAACGGTTTCAGGGCCATCAAGACGGATGTTTTCAAATCCCTTGGCCTAAAAGAGGATATTACCACCATAGAACAGGAGATGATCATAAAGACCCTTAAGAAAGGTTATCGCATGGCCGAGGTCCCATCCCACGAGTACAAAAGAAAATCGGGATATTCCAAGATACATTTGAAAAAAGTTGCGTTTAGGTATGTTTACAGTATGATAAAATATCTGTAACTGTTCACAGGTTCAACTGTTTGACGAACTCTGACGATAAGGATCTGCTTATCAAGATTTATGGACAAACGCGCGGGCTCAAGGCAAACCAGGTCCGCCGGCTGAACAATCTCTACCGTCGCAGAACAGCCCCGGCCTTTGTTGTTTCGCCGGACCTCACCAAGGCCATTAGCCGGATCTCCTTTGAGATCCGCCGTCAGATCGGTGTCCTTATCGACCGCCAAGGCTGGATAACGCATGTAATAGTTGGCAACCACCAGGCGATCGTGATCCCGAATCTTGAGAAATACCGATCCGGCGGGGAACGTCTTAGAGGCCTTCGTTGTGTGCACACCCATCTCCAGCATGAACAACTCACACAAGACGACCTCATGGACCTGGCGCTGCTCAAGCTTGATCTGATGGCTGCTATTACCGTGGATAGAGATGGAAGGCCGGATCATGTTTATGCTGCCCATCTCCTGCCGGAGGAAATAAGTGGCAGAAATTGGCAGATACTTCCGCCTTTGCCCCCGTGGGACCCTGACATTGACTGCCAGGCCCTGATTCGGTCTTTGGAATCGGAATTTGCCCGAAAGGCCCGGTCTCAGAAGGTGAAAAGGAAATGGGAACGGGCCCTGCTCATAAGTGTTGCCACAGCGTCCAGGGACGTAACCAAGGATTCCATGGCTGAACTGCGTGAACTTGCCGAATCCTGCAATATTGCCGTAGTGGATACCGTCATTCAACACCGGCAAAAGATAGATCCCCGCTTCCTGATGGGAGAAGGCAAACTGAGCCAACTGGTTATTCTGGCCTTGCAGGAGGGGGCGGATCTCTTGATATTTGACCAGGAGTTAAACCCTTCCCAGGTTCGCTCCATTACCGATCTTACTGATATGAGGGTCATAGACCGGACACAGTTGATCCTCGACATCTTTGCCCAGAGAGCCCAAAGCCGCGAAGGAAAGATCCAGGTGGAACTGGCCCAGCTCAAATACCTCCTTCCCCGGCTCGTGGGCAAGGGCACAGCCATGTCTCGACTCAGCGGTGGTATCGGAGGCAGGGGGCCTGGCGAGACGAAACTCGAGGTCGACCGGCGCCGTGTTAGGGATCGGATAGGTCATCTTGAAAAGTCGCTGAAGGAAATCCAGAAACAGCGGGGACAGCGCAGGGCCAGGCGTAATAAAAGAGGCCTGCCGGTCGTATCGATCATTGGATACACAAATGCTGGCAAGTCAACACTTCTGAATACGCTGACTAAAAGCTCAGTGCTGGCTGAGAGTCGTCTGTTTGCCACCCTTGACCCAACCAGCAAACGAAAAAGGTTCCCAAAGGATGTCGAGGTCATCATTACCGATACGGTCGGCTTTATCCGGGAACTCCCTAAAGAGCTGATAACAGCCTTCAGGGCCACCCTGGAAGAACTGGAAGACGCTGATTTGCTGCTCCACGTTATTGACATCAGTAATCCAAGATTTGCCGATCAGATTCAATCCGTAGAACGGATTCTTGAAAACCTGCACTTGGATCGAATCCCCGTGCTGAGGGTCCTGAACAAGCAGGATCGTGTCTGTCCCGTCACCGTGAAAAAGCTGGTCCGCACCCTGGACGCTGTGTCTATATCAGCCAATGATGAGGGGACGCTTACTCCTGTACTTGACAAGATTGAATCCCACATAACCCGTGTCATGAGGTCCGGAACCGGCGCCGATCCGGCAAAACGGTTTGTGGCCCTGCCATATGCTTCAACTTGTAAAGGCTTGACAGGGAAGGGGGGGCTCTGTTAAGTGTGAAGTCAACATATACTTTGAAAGGCGACAGAGGTATAAGACCCTTGCCTTCTGGCAAAGGGTTTTTTGCTAAGGGACAACAAAAACGAATCCGAGGTGAGTGGTGTGAAGTCCTACCTGAAGGTGACTGTTCTGTTCTTTATTTTCTATGCGGCAGCCGGATGCTCGAAAAATCTGAAAGTAGCCTCATCTCATAGACCGGACCCCAAGTCAACCTCGGTCGTATCGGCACCAGGCCACCAGAAAAAAGCACGAGTTTCGGTTACAGGGAACGCCGAGCCTGGAAGATGTGTGGGGAAAATATGTCCTCCAAATCGGGTTGATGCGCGGGGGTCAAAACAGACCCGGCAAATCCTGGAGGAGGCCTTGGAGTTCTGTCGGACTTCACAGGATTTTTGGGGGCAGGGTGATTTTGAAAATGCCATTGCTTCCCTGGATCAGGCCTATAACTTGATCTTGATAACAGATACAAATGAGAAGCCCAAGTTGATCCAGGAAAAAGAAGACATTCGCTTCATGATCTGCAAGCGGATGTTGGAGATCTATTCCTCTCGGTATGTCGTGGCCACAGGCAACCATGATGCCATCCCAATGGTCAAGAATCGATACGTCGAAAAGGAAATCGGGTCTTTCAAAGGCGTAGAACGTGGTTTTTTTCTGAGATCCTACAAACGATCAGGAAGATATCGGCCAGAGATCCTAAAGGCCCTGAAAGAGGCCGGACTCCCCAAAGAGCTCTCTTGGCTCCCCCTCATCGAAAGCGGGTTCAAGGTCAAGGCCCTCTCCAGCGCTCGAGCCCTTGGGTTGTGGCAGTTCATACCTTCGACAGGCTATAAATTCGGTCTCAAAAGGACACAATGGGTGGATGAAAGGATGGATGTCACCAAGTCCACACAAGCTGCCATTGCCTATCTAAAAGAACTGCATAACATGTTTGGTGACTGGACGACCGTGCTGGCAGCGTACAACTGCGGAGAGGGAAGGGTCCTCAGGGTCATACGAAATCAGAATGTCCAGTACCTGGACAATTTTTGGGATCTTTACGAAAAGCTCCCGTGCGAAACAGCGCGTTACGTCCCCCGCTTTTTGGCAGCCCTGTCTATCGTAAATGACCCGGAGAAATACGGATTTGACCTGAATGGTCTTGACCCACCCCGATCCTATGAAATGGTCACAGTTTCAAAGCAGATGCTGCTCAAAGATGTTGCAAAGAACATGTCCATCTCTAATAAAATCCTTGAAGACCTCAACCCCGACCTCCGCCGTAACGTAACACCACATGACTCGTATGAGCTGAAGGTACCAAAGGGCAAAGGCGCGTTTCTTGTCGCAAGACTGGATAAAATCCCGGTGTGGACCCCACCTAAAAGGCTGTATGCCTATCACAGGGTTCGGCCCGGAGAGACGTTATCGCGCCTGGCCGCCCGTTACAGGACAAGTGTTCGTGCCATTGCAGCGACCAATCATATCAAGAGACAGGATCATATCACGGTTGGACAGAGGCTGAAGATACCGTCAAGTGGGAAAAAACCAGTTTACGCAAAGGCGAAAAAAACTGCCGGCTCTTGGCAATCAGGACCGGTTTCTCACCGCGTCAGAAGAGGGGACTCCCTATGGCTGCTGGCCCGGCAGTATAATACAAACACCAAGGAGATCATTCGTCTGAATAGCCTAAAGAACACTCGTCTGTTCGTTGGACAGAAGCTGATTATCAGCAGGGGAACAGAGGCGGTGCAAACCGCAGTGGATACGAAGACGTACCGGGTCAAACGTGGCGACACTCCTTATAAGATTGCCTGTAGCCACAAGATGAAGCTGGAACGATTTCTCCGCATCAATGAGCTAACGCCACGAAGCAAGATATACCCCGGGCAAGCGCTTGACGTGGAAGCAAGATAGCAAAGGCCCCCGTAGCTCAGTGGATAGAGCAAAGGATTCCTAATCCTTGTGCCGCAAGTTCGATTCTTGCCGGGGGCACCAGCCCAGGCCTCCCTTCAGTTCTTTATGCTCCTTTCGCTTTCTATAAACATGTTTAAACCATCTTGGCTCATCGTGGATTTGTGTGAAATCCGCAATATTGTTAGATTGAGAGTCCAAAGTTCTGCCGTCATGCCGGTCCCGGATCGGGGTCCGGGATGACGGATCCGGCATCCAGCTTCATTATGCTCTTGGAATTATTCTGGATTCCGGTGCCTGCCCTGGACTCTGATCCAGGGTTCGCCGGAATGACGTTACGAATGAATCAACACCAAGAATATCAATGCGTTAAAAGAACTTTGGACTCTCAAGTAAAATTGAATTGTTTTCACACTAATCCACGATGAACCAAACATTGCGGGACGCAGCACATAAAGAACTGATTGAGCTAGAGCAATCCGATGGCTCAGGAGTCAAACTATTTGCGCTATAGCAAATATGATGCCAAACCCCTTGTTTGTTGGCAAAGTATTTTTCGAGAACTCAAGTATACCTCGGAAGGTCATAAATGGTGATTTTCTCGGTGAGTCATGAGCATCAAGAGTAAGGCGCGAAGGCGCGGAATAGCAGGCTATTGCAAGCCTGAGCAACGCCGCTATTGATGTTCATGGCCGGCGAAAAAGTGTCGTTTGTGGCCTTTCG
>MAXP01000118.1 GCA_001751085.1 Desulfobacterales bacterium C00003060
GATGAGAGTCAGCAAGGCATACCAGAACAAACCTGTGCTAAAAGACATATCCCCTTTCCTATTTTCTTGGTGCCAAAATTGGCGTCTTAGGATTAAATGCCCAAGGGAAAAGTTCTCTTTTACGTATTATGGCAGGTGTTGATCAGGAATATGACGAAAAAGCCGTACTTTCCCCGGGATACACTTTAGGGTTTCTCGATCGCATTGCCACCCATATTCTTGCTTTTGAGGGAGACAGTACTGTCATGTGGTTTGAAGGCAATTATTCGGATTATGAAGCGGACAAAAAAAAGAGGCTTGGAAAGGCCTCTGAACAGCCCCATCGGATCAAATACAGACATTTGACAAGAGGATAATACAGAAGTCTGGGTGTCAAATCTTGAGTAGTGAATAAGATGGTATTATTCACTACTTGGGGAAACTTAAGAACGTAGATGACCATAAGGAAGGTCGGGGATGATCTCCCCTTATCATTCCGAATTATAACACATGGCTCAGGGTGGTCAATTTTGGGTTAGCACAGGTGGCCAATTTTCGGTTGACATTTCGAACAAGGAGAACGTAAGGCGATGGGTGTAGGGTTGGCCTGACTTTCGCTGCACCCGACAGCGGTACAGCTTCGCTGAACCGTTGCGGGTGAACTCTGCGTTGGAAGCCGAGAGAGTCTATGAGTAATCATATTAGGATAACGGCCATCGTTGGCAGCTACCGCAAAGGCGGTATCATTGATACGGCAATAGATGAAATTCTCGCTTCGGCCAGGGAAGAGGGGGCCGAAGTAGAAAAGATCTACTTAATCGATAAGCACATCGAGTTTTGCACAAACTGCCGAACCTGCACGCAACAGGAAGGAGAAAGGCGAGGTCAATGTGTCATCGCTGATGACATGAGTACCCTCTTGGACCAGATTGAACGGTCGGATGCCATTGTGCTCGGTTCACCAATGAATTTTGGCACGGTTACGGCTGTAATGAAGAGGTTTATTGAAAGGCTGGTTTGCTTGGCCTATTGGCCATGGGGAATGAACGCTCCGAAAGTGCGAAAGAAGCGGAAGGAGAAGCGCTCGGTTGTGGTCGCTTCTTCCGCCGCCCCTGCATTAATGGCCCGTTTAATGACGAAGATAGTCAGCCTGCTGAAGGATGCTTCGGGCCTCCTTGGCGCGAGGACAATTGGTGTACTGTTCATTGGCATTGCCGCTACAGAGCAACGGCAACAGATAGGGGAACGAACCAGGAAGAGGGCCCGCCGTTTGGGAAAGAAGCTGGCTTCCAACCTATACGAGAAAGTGGGCTGATAAGAATTGCTGCCGGTTTGCAACGGAAACGGAGAGGTTTGTGGATCTACGCATCTTTGTCGTACAGGTAAAGGGCCATGGACACAGCAGCGGCTTCTTCCTCGGTGAGTCCTTCTGAGGCAACCGCCGAAGGTTTCGATGACTCCTCCTTTTGCCTCGCATCAAGGTGGGTGAAGATCCTCCCGATAATCTGCATGACTATCTGGAGGATGCCAAGGACAATGAATATGCCGAAAAAGCGTATAAGCAATGTTGACATAGCATAGCCCCAATCAACTGTTTCCGGTCCCATCAGGAAGATCCTCTCAAGCTTTAATCTAAGAGATCGTCAAACATCAAGTACTCAACCACTTAACGAGGTCTGTAGTCACTTTAGTTCACTTAACCAAACATGGCAATGAGCATGCCGGCTGCTGACGCACTGCCGATGACGCCGGCCAAGTTCGGGCCGATGGCGTGCATGAGCAGAAAATTATTGGGATTCTCCTGTTGTCCTACCGTCTGTGAGACGCGTGCTGCCATGGGGACTGCGGAAACCCCTGCTGAGCCGATAAGGGGGTTCATCTTTTCCTTCAGAAAGAGATTCATGATCTTCACTGTCAGGATGCCTCCCATCGTGCAAATGGCAAAATCAACCAGCCCGAAGGCAAAGATGAGTAGAGGTTTTGCCGTGAGAAACTTCTCGGCCTGCATGGTGGCGCCTACGGAGATGCCCAGAAATATTGTGACGATATTCATAAGAGAGCCTTGTGCCGACCCAGCCAGCCTGTCCACGACCCCGCTTTCGCGCATAAAGTTCCCCAGCATGAACATACCCATTAAAGGTGTAACTGCAGGGATCAAAAGGGCTATCACCGCAACAACAACAAGTGGGAAGAATATCTTTTCACGTTTGGACACAGGCCTCAACTGTCTCATCATAATCTGTCGTTCTTTTTTGTTTGTCAGCAGACGCATAATCGGAGGTTGGATCAACGGGACCATGGCCATGTAAGAATAGGCCGCAAGGGCATTGGCCCCAAGGAGATTGGGGGCCAATTTCGCAGTGAGATAGATGGTTGTGGGTCCGTCAGCCCCTCCAATAATCGCCACTGATGCAGCCTCCTTCATAGTAAATCCGAAACAGAGGACCCCTAGGAATGTAACGAATACCCCGAGTTGAGCCCCCGCCCCAATGATCAGTGTTTTTGGATTGGCAATGAGAGGGCCGAAATCGGTCATTGCTCCAAGACCCAAAAATATGAGGCATGGGATAACCTCCCATTCCACACCGTAGTGATAGAATATGTTGAAGAGTTCCCGTTTGCCATGGGAGTCGAATCCCATCAGCGGGGTGAGGGGGAAATTGACGATAAAGATACCAAAGCCGATGGGCAGCAAGAGCAAGGGTTCGTATTTCTTGGCGACAGCCAGATAAATGAAACCGAGGCCGATCCCCCACATAATAAGGAGCTTGTAATGAAGATTGAAAAGCCCTGTTTGCGTATGCAAGATATTCAATAACAGATCAACGAACTTGTCCCAATTCATAGCTCAGTTCCCTCTGTGAAGTTGAAAGCTGAAAGCTGAAAGCTCAAAGGTAAAAGAAAGATCAACGATTGGCGCCTATCTTTCCCACCCTTGGGCCTTCAGGTTTGAGCTTTG
>MAXP01000119.1 GCA_001751085.1 Desulfobacterales bacterium C00003060
CGCTCATATTGATCCCCCGCCGCTTGCGGCGGGGTAGTTCATCCGTTTATGGTGGCAAGCTTGTTTCCACTCCGGTGTCTCCGCCAAGCCGTTCCAAGAAACACGCCATCCCGTGAACGGTTGGTTATGGACATATGGAGTTTTCGGGTGTCAGTGAAATCGCAAGAATCCCCGCTATAAATGGCAGGACACGAGCCTTCATCCTGGTGGGAGTGATAGTCGGACTGGGCGTTTTCGTGTACAGAGACGCGCTGTGCAGCTTCATTATGAGTGTGCTTCACCGGGAAGACGCCTCTCATGGCCTCTGCGTGCCCTTTATTTCGGCCTACCTTGTCTGGCTTAGGCTTGAAAAGGTTAGAGAGTTGAGGCCTCAGTTGGCCCTGGTGCCGGGCCTCGTGATGGTCGCGGCAGGTTTGTTGCTGTTTTTCCTTGCGGGGCGGGGCACAGAGGTCGCTCTGGCTGCTCTGTCCTTTCTTCTGTTGACAGCCGGGCTGGTTGTGGGGCTTTTTGGTAAGGATATGTTCAAGGAGCTGGGTTTCCCCCTTTTCTATCTTGCGACCATGATCCCATTGCCCAAGCCGTTGTATGCTCAACTTACCGAGTGCATGCGAGTGGCAACCACTTGGGGATCCGTCCAGGTGTTACAGTTATTTGACTTCCCCATTTGTCGAGAGGGCTACAACATCTATCTACCGAACATGAGTCTTTTTGTTGCCGACAGTTGCAGCGGTATCCGCTATCTGATCCCCTACTTTGTTTTCGGCCTGGCTTATGCATTTGTGTGCAAGAAAACGACAAAATCCCGCATCTTGGTGGTTCTTGCCACGATTCCCCTCTCAATTATTGGTGGTGTCTTTCGCCAATCCTTTATCTTCCTTTCAGCCTATTACGTTGGTCCTTTCATGGCTGAGCACCGACCGCACATCATGATAAGCTGGACTGTGTTTGTGGGCGTGCTGGCCGGGGCAATCTGGATGGATCGGACATTGAGCAGAGCGCAGAGCGCAAAGGGCATAGGCGAAAGACGTGGCGTGCAGGGCAAACAGGACGGTTTGCGATGACATTTAATGCACTTCTTCATTTTGGCGGTGCAATCTGTTGCGGGGGACTGGCCTGTTTTGGGCTTCTCCGGGACCACCGGTCTTTTGTGCATCGGATTTTTGCCTTAGGGATGGTAGTCCTGGCCCTGGAGGCGCTCTTTACGGGCCTCAGCGTCCAGGCTATCCTTCCCGAAGATGTTATCTCCTGGCAGCGATGGAGGTGGGGGGCCGCAGCGCTATTGCCGGGCAGTTGGCTTATCTTTACGTTGAGCTTTTCCAGGGGAGACAACAAGCCGACCCTGGGAAAATGGAAGTGGGTCGTCTTTGCGACGTTCTTCTTTTACCTGTCTTTTGTCACCATCTTCTCTTCCGGTTTTTTCCGGGACACTCCCGTTTTCGATCCCTCCCATGGGTGGTTGCTCAGCCTTGGTTGGGCCGGATATGTCTTTCATGTGTGTTTCCTGGTCAGCGGTGTCTTTATCATAATGTTACTTGAAAAGACGCTTCGCGCATCGAGCGGCCGGCAGCGCTGGCAGGTCAAGTTCCTGGCCCTTGGCATCGGCGCCCTTTTTGTGGCCCGGGTATATACGGGAAGCCAGGTGCTGTTGTTGCACGAACTGGATTTGGGGCTCGAAGTGGTCAATGGTGCCGCCCTCCTTATAGCTGATTTCCTGATTTTGATATCGATCTTTCGGGCCCGTTTTCTCCACATGGACATCTATCTCTCCCAGACGATGCTTTTCAAGTCCTTCACGCTTGTTACGGTGGGGATATATCTTTTAGCCGTCGGGATCTTGGCCAAGTCCACGGGCTCTGTGCAAAGCGGCCTTGCCCTGCGTGCCTTTTTCATCTTTTTGGCGGTTTTGGGCCTCATGATCGTCCTTTTTTCGGATCGGCTGCGTCTGAGGATGAAACAGCTCATCAGCCGGCACTTCCGGCGGCCACGGTATGACTACCGCAACGCATGGATTGCCTTCACGCAGCGAACGGCCTCCCTGGTGGAAGGGAAGGCTTTTTGCAACGCAGTCGTGAAGATGGTCTCCGAGATGTTCGATATCCTTTCCGTGAGCCTCTGGGTCCTGGATGAAACACAAGAAGGCCTCAAGCTTGGAGGGTCAACGGTGTTTTCCGAAGCCCAGGCCAATGACCTTCCAGGGGTTCGAAATGGGACTGCAGGCCTCATACGACTCATGCGCAATCAGCAGACGATCGTTGATTTGGAGGACACAGGGGTTGCGGAGGCCGAAAATGTCAGACAGACCGATATGGACTTTTTTCAGCAGGCCCGGATTCGCTATTGCATTCCGCTGGTGTCAGGTGGTGATCTTTTGGGCCTTATGACCCTGAGTGATCGGGTAGGGTGGGTGCCTTTTTCTTTTGAAGAGCTGGATATGCTAAAAACGATCGCTGATCAGGTAGCCGCCAGCCTATTGAACCTCAAGCTTTCAGAGCAGCTCCGACAGGCAAAGGAGATAGAGGCGTTTCAAACCATTGCGACCCTTTTTGTGCATGATCTGAAGAACCTGGCCTCAAAGCTCTCCCTGCTGTTGCAAAACATGCCAGTGCATTTTGACAATCCAGCGTTTCGAGAAGATGCGCTGCGCTCGATGTCCCAGAGCGTCGAAAAGATAAACAGTATGTGCAGCCGCTTGTCACTGGTGAGAGAGGGTCTGGAGCTAGGACCCGTCGAGGCCGACTTGACCCATGTGGTCACGACCACGCTCATCGGCCTCGATGGGATACTCAAGGCCGCCCTTATCGAAGACCTTCATCCGGTGCCGATGGTGTCCATAGATGTGCAGCAGATGCAGAAGGTCCTGACAAACCTGATCTTGAATGCAGATGAGGCGGCAGGTGACGGCGGGAGGATTCATGTAACCACGGGGACTCGGGACGGTTGGGTGGTGATCACGGTCAGTGACAACGGTTGCGGCATATCAAAGGAATTCATGGCTCAAGGGCTCTTTCGACCCTTTAAGACCACGAAAAAGCAGGGTACTGGTATTGGCCTTTTCCACAGTAAAATGATCGTAGATGCCCATAAAGGTCGGATTGAGGTAGAGAGCCAAGAAGGCAAAGGGAGCACGTTTCGCATCCTGTTGCCGGTGAGAGGGGCAGAGGGCAGAGGGAAAAAGCCAAAGG
>MAXP01000120.1 GCA_001751085.1 Desulfobacterales bacterium C00003060
CAGGTAATGCCGGTCGGAGATGATTAACACTGACTTTGTGTTGCATTTTTTCTTTCCTCATCCAGAACCCGGCAGTGCAACCTCATTGAGTTCAGCTAGGGGAACAACCTTATCCAGTAACCGCTCACGGCTTTTAAAAGATGAACGTCGAACATATTAAAAGATGAACGTCGAACATCGAACGTCCAACATCGAATGAAAAACAAAAAAACCAATACCAAACATTCAACGGCTATTTCTTCTTTTTTTCCATTCAATGTTCGATGTTCATTGGTCCATCCGGTACAAAAACAACGTAACCGTTCAGGGGTTCAAAGGCTCAGGGTTTCAAAGGCCGAAGCACCGATTTTCATGAACGCTGATGCGATAAGACGTGTTTATGAGATTTGTAATTGAAGCCAAAGCCTCTTTCCTTAAAGACCTTCAAGCATGCCTCCGCAACTTCAGGGTTATACAGTACTCCACTGTGCTTAGAGATTTCTTCTAATGCCTTGTCGAGCCCGAGGGCCGGCCGGTAAGGGCGATGGGAGGCCATGGCTTCGACAACATCAGCAACACTCAAAATTTGTGCTTCCAAAAGAGTCTCTGCACCTGACAGACCCGAGGGGTAACCCGAACCGTCTATTCTCTCGTGATGTTGAACCACCATGTCGGCAATCGGCCATGGAAATTCGATGCTTTTTAATATATTGTAACCTGCCTTGGCATGGGTTTTGATGATGTTGAATTCGATTTCGTTTATGTTTCCGGGCTTGCTCAGGATTTCTGCCGGGATGCATAACTTACCAATATCGTGAATTGTTGCCGCCATACGAAGACCGTCAATCCTATCTTCTGGAATGCCCATTTCTGCAGCGATGGCGCAGGCAAGATCGGCCACGCGTTGTTGATGGCCGGCCGTGTAGGGATCCCTCAGTTCAACGGTCAATGCCATGGCATTGATGCTTCCCTCCAGCGCCTTCTGCCACTTATCCATACTATCCTGGAGTGACGCTGTACGCTTAGCAACGTCTTTTTCAAGGTTCTCCAGGTGAGCTCGATTATCGATTTCAAGCTCCCGGCGGTGCAACGCGCTGGCCACGCTGATGAGCAGCCTGTTCCGGTCAAAGGGCTTAATAATATAGTCATAGGCACCGCTCTCCAGGGCAACCTTTGCAGTCAACGAATCATCCATCGCGGTCACCATGACTACCGCTGTGCCTGGATACCTGGTCAAGGCATGGTGGATAAAGGCGAGACCTGAGGTCCCTGGCATGTTTATATCGCAAAGGATCAACTCAAAATCCAGCTTCTTCAAAAGTTCACTGGCTTCTGAGGTATTAGCTGCCAGAATGCAGTTGTGAGCAGTCATATCGAGCATTTGAGCGATCAGGCGCCGGACAGGCTCTTCATCATCTACGATTAGGATGTTTGTCATAGTTGTTCTCCTCGGCCCAGCGGCCTCTATAGTATTTCGGCCTGCCCTGGCGCTCGCTTCATGTATGCAACCACAGAACCTGTTGGCCAGGTCTGAGCCAGGGATTGCGGAATTATACCTCGAGTGGCAAAGCCAGCATCGTTTACGAGGACTTCGGGTCTTCAATTTTGTCCTTGTCCCTAACCCTGACTATCTTCAAGAATCGCTCCGCCAATTCGGGATCAAATTGGGTACCTGCACCCTTCTTGATTTCTTTCATGGCTTCCTCTTTTGACATGGTCTTTTTGTAAGAACGTTGACTCAGCATTGCATTATAGGCATCCATAATGGAAATTATCCTGGCCAACAAGGGGATTTCTTCCCCTTTTAACCCCCGGGGGTATCCCTTTCCATTCCACCACTCGTGGTGGCATAGTATGTCTTTAGCAACAGGGACTAATTCTGGGATATTCCTTGCTATACGGTGCCCTATCGCACAATGCTTTTTCATGCCTTCCCATTCTTCAGAAGTCAGGGTCTCCGGTTTATTCAAGATTGAATCAGGTATGCCGATTTTGCCGATATCGTACAGAATAACGAGCAATCTCAGTTCTTCTAATCTGTGTTCTGAAAGACCCTTGTCCTTACCAAGGGAAAGAGCAATCTTTTGCAATTGTTTACTATGTTTTTCTCTATGGATATCCCGTTCAGCCAACATAAAGATAAGGGTATCAATTACGTTTCCTCGCACAGCTTTGCTGCTGACCAACTTGTTTCCGTACATATGGTCATCTGCTGCTCTCAAAGCTTCTTGCATATCTTCGTATTGCCCATATTGTATAGAATATCCCAAGGAAACAGTTAGTCTCAATGAGGCTTCACGATTACTATCCTTACAAGCATCTATTATCCGGTTATACAAAGACTGGGTAGTTTCTTCATCCACGTTTGGCAAAATGATAGCAAATTCATCTCCCCCTGTACGGGCCACCACATCTTCCTTGCGGGTTGCAGAAACCAGGATATTGGCCATACGCTTTAAAAGCTCATCTCCTTCAGCGTGGCCAAAGGCGTCATTGATAAACTTCAGCTTATCAATATCTGCCATAATAATACCTACAGGGTATTTCCGGACAGTGTTCAACCTTTTCATTTCTTCTTCAAAAAAAGCACGGTTATATAAGCCCGTCAAAAAATCATGGAAACTTAAATACTTGACCTTTTCTTCCGTCTTCTTGCGCTCAGTGATGTCAGCCGTTTGGAAGACAATGCCCAGGAATTTGTCTTGTTCATCTCTAAATGGCTCCCATGAGCTTGAAGCATACCACACTTCTCCGTTCTTTCTTACCGCTTTGTATTCGAAGTCCTTGCCCCCCACCCCCAGGCGGAAGGTGCGCTCAAAGAATTCCTTCGCCGCCGGTGTATCATCCTCATGCACCCACCATATCACCCGACCTTGCAACTCTTCTTGAGTGTAGCCTGTAATCTTCTTGCAGTTGGGGCTGACGTACAGATTATTACCCTCTTCATCAGTAATCGTAAGGAGGCTGGGGGCTGTCTCAACAATAGTCCTGAACCGTTCTTTCGCCTCCAACAGCGACTTCTCTGCCCGCTTGCGCGCTTCTATTTGCTGTTTCAATTGGTCGTTTGCTGTTGACAGTGCATCGGTGCGCTTCTGCACCTGAATTTCTAATTCGTCATGGGCTTCTTTTAATGCCTCCTCGGCCCGCTTGCGCTCACGGTATGCTTCTGCTTCTTCCACCGCCCGCTTCACCGCAGGACCCAAACGAAAGAGCCTGTCCTTGAAAACATAATCCGTTGCTCCGGATTTCGTACATTCGACAGCAACCTCCTCGCCTATTGTGCCTGAAAAAATAATTAACGGAATCTCGGGTGCGATTCGCTGCTGTATCTGCAAGGCAGCCATGCAATCGAAAAAAGGCAGCTTATAGTATGCCAGGATCAAGTCGGGCCTTTCAGCAAGTGCTTTTCTGAAGCCTTCTTCCGTATCTACCCTACTCGATTTAACATCAAACCCTTCCTGCTTAAGTTGTTTTACTGCCAACTCGGCATCATCGGGATTATCATCGAGAATTAGCAGACTTAATGCTTTTTCCTCCATAATTGGACCCCCGTTCAGAAAACATCACCCTGATACAGCCGTTCCAGAAAATCCTCCACGGGTAGAACATCTATGCCGTCAAAATGATACGCTCTCTTGCCTGTGTAAATACCAATCATCTTTTCTACATGAATACGGCCAGACTTGCCCAGCGAACGCATGGGACGTTCCCATTTCCTGTCCCATTTTTCCGCCATTTTCACTTCCAGGCAAACAATGTGAGCCTTGGACGTGCGTTGCCACTTCTGGGTTTCAATAACAAAGTCGATTTCCACCCCGCTGCCGGTACGATAGAAAAATATTGCTCGGTTTTTGTTTTGGGTATGATTGTATACTCTTAATTCGTGGTAAATCATGTTTTCCAGTGCCATGCCTTTCCAAAGCCTGTCAATGGGATCAAAAAGAAGACCTGCGGCTGCCCTGGCAACGCCAGGGTCAAACCAGTAAAACTTTGGATGCGTTTGTTCTCGTACTTTCACGTTCGGCCGATAGGCAGGGAGAAAGTGTCCGAGAAGTGTATCCTCCAGAATAGAAAAATAGACATCCACACTGCTTCGTGGTACGGCGGCCTCCCTGGAGATGTTCTGCCCGTTTACCAATTGACCGTTTAATTGCCCGGCAATGCTCACAAAGCGCAGGAATGGGGGAAGACTCCTTACAATGCTCTCCTCCCTGATTTCCTCCTTAATGTACGTATTAACGTAGGAATTCAGAATATCGGGGGCGTTTTCCCGGTCAAGTTGAACGTATGGTAGAAAGCCCCATTGGAGTGAAAATTCAGCATCAAAAGCGTTGCCAAGTTCTTTGTAAGCAAAGGCATCAAGGTTGCGGGTGACGGCCCGACCGCCTAAAAGATTGACTCCACCCCGACGCAACTTTCTCGCTGATGATCCGCATAATGCAAACCTCCATCCCCTCGTTTCCATCAGGCGGTGAACTTCATCAAGGAGATCAGGTATTTTCTGGATTTCGTCAATAACAACCCACGAATCCTCCGGCAGATCTCCGACCATTGCTTCGAGGATGCCGGGCTTTTGAGAAAGCTCCAGGTACAAAGATGGATCAAGCAGGTCAAAAAAGGATGCGCCAGACAAAACTTTTCGTAGCCACGTAGTTTTCCCAACGCCGCGTGGGCCGAAAAGAAAAAAAGAACGGTCAGGCACCTTAAGTAATCGCGTTATATGGAATTTTTTCATAGTGCAATTATACAATCATGTTGTAATATTGCAAGGCGATATTACAAAAAAAGTGCATCCTCACTCATCCAACACCTTCCGTATAGTGTCAGCCAGGTCTCGCCTGGCAAGCGGTTTCATGATAAACGCTCTGATACCCATCTCTTTGGCCTTTTCTTCGGAGATATGTTTGCTGAACCCAGTGCAAAGTATAATCGGAATATCGGGACGGATGTTCATGATCTCTGCGGCTAATTTTTCACCCGTCATATTGGGCATGGTCATATCCGTAATCACCAGGTCAAATCTGTCAGGTTGCGCCCGGAATAGCTCCAACGCCTCTATGCTGCTCGTCCTGGAAGCAACTTCATAACCCAATCGGTCAAGCATCTGTTTGCCCATATTGGCCAGGACTTGTTCATCGTCGATGAAAAGAATACGCTCGTCTCCAGTGGGGACGGTTTTCTCTGTCTCGACTTCCGGCTCTAACTCACGCTCAGCAAGGGGAAGATAGATCCGGAAGGTGGAACCCTTTCCGGGCTGGCTGTCAACTGTGATCGTACCACCAAGACTCTTGACAATGCCATGAACGACTGAAAGACCCATACCGGTCCCTTCACCTGGCTCTTTGGTGGTAAAAAAGGGATCAAAGATTCGTTCAAGCACATCAGGAGTCATGCCATGGCCTGTGTCGCTCACGGTTAATCTAAGGTGTGGCCCGGGAACAAACCCGATTGCGGATTGCGGATCTCGGTCCACCCTGGCACGACGTGATTGGAACACCCTGTTGCGCCCATGCGTCAGGTCTGGGCCAGGGATTGCGGATTGTTCGTCATTCTGCTCTAATTCCGAATTCCGAAATCCGAAATCCGCATTGTGAAGGCTTACCTCCAGTGTGCCACCTTCTTCCCGCATGGCATGAGCTGCATTCGTGCAAAGGTTCATAAAGACCTGATGAATCTGGGTGGGATCAGCCAGCACTACCGAATCGCTTTGAATGTTCTGGCGTATCTCAATCGTTGTGGGTAATGACGGCCTGAGCAGCTTGAGAGTCTCCTTTACTATGAGCTTGACTTGAACGGCTTTTAATTCATGCTCAGCTTGGCGACTAAACGTAAGAATTTGCTTGACCAGGTCTTTCGCGCGACTTCCTGCTTTAACCACCTCCTGTAAATGGCTTTGTAACAAGGACCCCTTCGGAGCGTGGTCTAGAGCCAACTCTGCGTAGCCGATTACGGCAAAAAGAATGTTGTTGAAATCATGGGCGATCCCTCCAGCCAATGTACCGAGAGCCTCCATTTTCTGTGTTTGTCGCAGTTGGGCTTCCAGGTGCTTTTGTTTGGTGATGTCTATGCCCTGGACAATCGTGGAGAGAAGAGTTGTGCCATCGTCAGCATAGACGTTCGACGAGTTGCAGAGGACGTGGCGCACATCTCCATCTTTGCGAAGAATGGGGATTTCCACGGACTTCCAGTATTCACCACTCAACGTACGTGTGATCTTGTTCACCGATTCTCTTCGGCTTCCTTCAGGAAAAAGCATGCGAAATTCTTGGCCGATGACCTCGTCGGTGGCATAACCCGTGAGACGCTGGAAGGCATTGTTGAACCGGGTGATCCTGAACTCCGGGTCCCAGACGATGATAGGAGCGCTCACATGGTTAATCAGGTTCTCCAGGTAGTCGCGCGTCTCCCGCAACTTCTGCTCGGTTTTTTTGCGGTCAGTAACATTCCTGGCAATCTCAATAGCGCCCACAATCCTTCCATGATTGTCCTTTATGGGCACTCCAATATCCTCCCAATGGCTTTCGTCCTGTATACCCTTTACGGCGGGTTGATACATCACCCCCCTCTCGATCTGCCCTGTATCCATGCACCTCATGCAAGGGCAGCCTTGACAAGGGTCATCCCCGTTCACATAAGCCTTATGACAGGTCTGACCCACTGAATCAGGATTCATGTCGAGGGCAGTCTTGTTTGCCCACAAAACTGTCATATTGGTGTCAATTTGCATTATCATGTCGGGTAAACCATCAAGTAGAGCCTGTTTTTGTGCCACACTTTCGAAAAGCGCTTCCTCCGCCCATTTGCGTTCGGTGATGTCAACCCAGTTTGCCAGGTAATACTGGAGTTTCCCATTGCTCCTTACCGGAGTGGAGGTTATCTCAACGCAGAATCGATCCCCGTCCTTCTTTTGGAAAAGCTCTTCCAGCCTCTGTGCCCCCTTAACCATAGCTTTCTCGAAGTCCCTGCCGGTTTTCTGAAGCGTTTCTTCCGTCCACCAGGGGTACGGAGCTTTTTTGCCAATAAGATCTGCAGAAGAAAAGCCGGTTAGCTTTTCCAGCGAGGGACCAACATATCTTACTGAACTATCCGGATTGATAACGATGATGGCATGAGGGGAATTACTTAATAGGCTGGAACTGAATGCTTCACTCTCCCGTAGTTTGCCTTGAAACCGTTTGAACTCAGTGATATTGGTATAATGTTCAATACGACCTCCCTGATAAAGGCCAGATCGGATGGGTTGGCTCCAGTGCTCAAGCCACCGCTCTTGTCGATTGCCCTCGGGGAGCACACGGCACTCAAAATTCTCGATATAGGTATTGTCGTCATAGGTGGATAATACCTTCTCGCAAAAGGTTTCCGGATCTTCAAAGATATCCTTGATTCCCTCACGAATGATCTGCCTCTTGTCTTTTCCAATTACTTCGTCCCTTTTAAACCCAAAATAGCGTTCTAACGCCCGGTTTACCCAAACAACTCTGAACTCAGAATTGAGAATGAAGATGCCTACATCTGAACTATCGAGCACATCATCAATCAATGTGCGATATCTTCCTTCACTTTCCCTCAGCGACTCCTCGGCCCGCTTGCACTGCCGGTATGCTTCTGCTTCTTCGATCGCCCGCTTCACCGCAGGACCCAAACGAAAGAGCCTGTCCTTGAAAACATAATCCCTTGCTCCGGATTTCATACATTCGACAGCAACCTCCTCGCCTATTGTGCCTGAGAAAATAATTAGCGGAATATCCGGTGCCATTTGCTGCCGCATTTGCAAGGCAGCCCTGCCATCGAAAGAAGGCAGCTTACAGTCTGCCAGGATCAAGTCGGGTTTTTCATCAAGCGCTTTTCTAAAGCCTTCTTCTGTATCTACCCTGCTCGATTTAACATTAAACCCTCCCTGCTCAAGTTGATTTACTGCCAACTCCGCATCATCGTGATTATCATCGAGAATTAGCAAACTTAATGCTTTTTCCTCCATAATTCGGCCTCTTCCTAAGTATTCGGCCACCAAGACACTAAGCGACTTTGAGACGTTTTCAAATTTAATTGCCTGTCGGCGGACTCCGTTTCAGGGAATTTCCCCGAACTTTTTGAGAAGTTAGTCACAAGTGCCTTGAAATGGATACATAGAAGGTACTCCACTTCTTTGAGTCGGATCCTACCCACACCCTGCCCTCATGTTGTTCCGCTATTTCTTTCACAATGGCTAACCCCAAACCCGACCCTTGAACGCCCCTGGACGTTTTATGCCGTTGAAAAGGCCCAAAAATATCTTCAGAATCACTCCTCCTTATGAGCACCCCATCGTTGCTTACAGAAAGGGTGTCAAATTCATCGGATGCCTTATGTTCGATCCTGATCTCACTCAAATCGTCTCCTCCATATTTTAGTGCGTTATCCACAAGATTTCTCAGGACCCTTACAATGGACAGACGGTCCGCTCTAATCTCCGCAAAGCTTTCCGGTTGTGACCACCTTATTTGACGAATACTAAGCTGGGCGGAGAATTCGTCTTTGATCATGTCCAGGACCTCTCTTAGTCTAACTTTCTCTATGCTCAGCGGCACCTCTTTGCTTGATATGTAAACATTAATATTCTCAACAAGTGCACCAATCTGTTCAACCGATGTCATGATTTGCTCACAGTAATTCTTTGCCCTTTCATCAAGACTGTCCCCATAGTGTTCATGAAGAAGCCTTGTTAAGCCATAGACGGCGACAGCCGGGCTTTTAAGGTCATGCGACACCGAGTAAGCAAACAGTTTTATTCTTTCAGAACTTTCTTTCAACGCCTCCGCAGCTCGTTGTTGGTCACTTATGTCAACCATGGTTGATCGAACACCCACGACGTTTCCGTCGTTGTCGTATTCCAGTACGTCATCAATGGAAACATGGATCTTTGAGCCATTTTTCTTGAGATAGATCCTGTTATCTTGCTTTGGGATGCGTTTTCCTTCAAGCTTAAGTCGAAACCTTTTTTCTGCCTCCTTTCGTTGTTCCGCCAATATAAAGGTAAAGATAGGTCTGCCCACCATTTCGTCTTCTGTGTATCCAAGCATTTTCCTTTCAGTTTGATTTACCTGCGTGATAATTCCCTCGGAATCAAGCATATGATAAGCAACAGGGGCATGATCCCATAACTCCTTGTATCGATCCTGGCTCTCCCGTAATGCCTCCTCCGCCCGTTTTCGTTCAATGGATTTTTTTTCTAACTCCTTGACCCTTTGTTCCAACTCTTCACAGGTTGGTTTTTTGACCATGAGCAAATCCTCCAATTGTCTCAAAAACAAAAAAGGCCGTACCACATCGGTATGTGTCATACCGCGTACGAGCCTTTACGAGTCCCATAAGGAGCATTGCCAGGACTTGTATATCATCATCTATAACAAGAATTCGGGCCATGGTCTCGTTCCTCGTTTCTCGTTNNGTTGCTGGTTGCTGGTTGCTGGTTGCTGGTTGCTCGTTGAAAGCCTTTCTCATTTCCACTCAGCTTCAACGTATTGAATGAATCTATTGATCTTTCTGCCAAGTTTGTCATTCTCCTCCTTGAGTTCGTTATAGAACTCCTTGCTGATATATTCAGAGTCATGGATGAAATCCAGATGTACTTCGGTCTCATCGCATGA
>MAXP01000121.1 GCA_001751085.1 Desulfobacterales bacterium C00003060
CGGGAGGGCAACGTGTTGGCCATCACCCATGCACCCGCCACAGGTGCGGGGGTGAATCGCCTCGGGCCACTGCCCCAGCCCATGAGAGATTGATATGAATACGTACCAAGAAGTCACTTTCTTACGGAAGGAAATTGATATTGAACCAGACCCTCCCTACGGGAATAACCATTGAATGGGAAATATTACAACACCTGCCGGTCCGTTCAGGAAACGAGCCACAAGGCTCGGTTCTGGGTCCTGTCGAGGACATATCTTGACACACTGCCCATAAAGAAAGCCTTGCCGGCGCCACTCCTGCCAATAACCACTGTGCTGTAGTTCCCCTTTTTGGCCTCATCAACGATTGCCTTGCCCACATTCACAGTACGCCCGGTCACCTTGATGCCAATCTGTTTTTCCTGGATGCCGGCCTCCCTAAACCTCTTCTGGGCGTGGGCGTAGAAATGGTCTATGCATCGTTTGCCACCCTGTGCGGTGACTTGCTCGATGTCGGCTTTGTTTTCATCAAAATCGATCATACAGTAGTCTCTTAGCCTTGGCTTGACATGAAATAGCGTCACCTTGATCTCCGGGTTTTCCCCAACCATGAAGCACAGGTGATCCACAGCGCGAAGCGAACTCTCGGATCCGTCTACGGCCACAATGAACCTTGTAGGTGTCACATCGCCATCTATTACCCACACAGGTATGACCGTGGAATGCTCTACCAATTTGGCGGTAACGCTTCCCATAAAGGCCTTCTGGACACGCGAAAGTCCTCTTCGTCCAACGACAATTGCATCGTAGAGGCCCTCTTGGGCACGTTCCAGAATATCCTTGACAAGCCCTATTAACCTGGGCTGGGTTGCCACATCGATGCATTCCTCAGCGATTCCCATCCCTACCATTCGAGTCTTACTCTTTTCCAGGATACTACGGGCATGGTCGGCATTTTTCCGGATGACCCTTTGCAGTTCGGCTTTGGCCTTGTAGTCGGTTTTGGCCTCATCCAGGAGAAACTGCGAAATAGCCGGTTGCACATGGAATAAGGTCCAGGTAATATCCTTTACTACAGATGACATTCTAACGGTATACTGGACCGCATGCCTTGAATGGATAGAATCATCGACGGCCAGCAGGATTTTTCTTTCCACAGGAGGCCCTCCTTTCTCATCAGCGAATCCGCTTTTCAAATGCAAGCCTTAACCGGCCTCACTCTCCGCTTGTCCATGGAATCATGTCTGGCATAGCCATAACCTCCCTTTCAATCTGTTGACCAACGCAGGATAGGCCATACTCTCCCCACATGTACACCTATTTGGCCTTGGTCCTTAAGGGATTGACGGTCAAGACCGGTACAGCGGCATTCTTGATTACATGATCGGCAACACTGCCCATCCAGGTCAGGCCCAGGCCTTTTCTGCCGTGGGTACCCATAATTATCAAGTCAATGCCCTGTTCGTCAACGAATTTCAAGATCTGGTCTGCGGGGTCCCCGATTACTACCTTGGACTCGTGGTTGGGAAAACCGCTCAACTTCATTTTCGGACCTCAATCATTGGATGAAGTTACATAAGATTATCGTGCCTGGTCGATAACCTGTGGTTGTTGCATGCCCCACAACTGCCAGTTCCCCAATGTATGGAGAGGGTTAGGGGTGATGTGGGTTGGACCAAGGGTCATTTGAGTTTATAAGGGTTAATGGTCATTACGGGGACGGGTGATTTCTTTACCACGTTTTCGGCCACGCTTCCAAAGATCGTGTGCTCCAATCCCTTTCTGCCGTGGGTGCCCATGATTACCATGTCTATATCTTCGGACTCGATGGTTTTAAAAATTTCAGTCGCCGGATCCCCGGAAACGATCCTTCTTTGAAAGTTGGGGCAGCTTTCCAACTGTTCATCGCAAACCCTGTCTAATGCCTTTTCAGCTCCCTGAAAGGCTTCCTTTTGAAATGTATTCATGGAAGCATGGGGAATGTACACCTTGCCCCACCTGTTAAGGTCTTGTACGACATGAAGCAGATAAATCATGCTGTCGTATTTCTCAGAAACCGATAAAACATAGGGGAGAATCTTTGATGAGTTTTCTGTCAAATCACAAGGGAAAAGAATCTTCTTTATTTCCGCCATTGTTTCTGCCTCCTTTTCTTGTTTGGTTCTTTATGTGTTTTGGCTTTGGCAGGGCATGCTCCCCCTCCCCGCAACCGCTTCCAGTCCCGATCTTTCCCACCCCCCTTCCCGATTTGTGTGTACGTGGATCTACTACCCTAATCAGAATGAGTGTGTTATCTTTTCTATCGTAGCAAGTTGCAGGGAATGCGCTCGCTTTTGCGGTTTCAATGGTACGGTGTCGGTCCTCCCGCTCCCATATCAATTCGTTGATTAGTAAGTGATCGACAATAGAAAGAAACCCCAACACATCGATCAGAATCTTCAATAAAATCTGCTGTTGGGTCTTGCTTGGGATAGTCCCTTCCAAATAGACCACCCCATTACGGCAGGATATTTCCACTCCTTCCAAATCAACCCGACCGTCATTGCTGAGATGGTCCAAAATCACCTCCTGCAGTTCGTCACTCAAGCCGAAGCTCTTCAAAGATTTCCCTCCGCCGTTTGAGGAGCATTTTTCTTAAACGCATATCTTGGCCGGTCATGAGGGTTCCTCCTTGTCACCGCGTTTTAGGGCTTGGCCTCGTGCCGAAATTCATCAAGTTCACTGGTGGACAGTCCAAGATGATATGCCCCATGGTCAAACATAGTGTTTCGGGTCATATCATGGCATTCTTAGAATGCGGCGTAACTTGCCAGGTTCCGGGGCTATTTCTGCCGAGTTTTTACCTGTGAATATCAGGCGCATGGGCCGGTTTTTCAGGACATAAAGATTGTTCTGGAACGTATCCCGGCCAAAGGGAAAAATGCGCTTTAGACCGCTCGTATGTATGAAAACTTTGCCGACACTATCACCGTTTTTTTCCAGGGCATTGAGCAGTTCGCATGCTGAGGTACCATCGAAATCTCCCATGAGTCTCAGATCTAACTGGTCGCTGTTGCGGTGAACGGAGATTGTGAAATTCGATGCCATGGCGACACCTCCTTTTCGTCTTTCCTCTAAACAGTATCTATTTCAGCAACTTGTTTCCTGCCTGCTATGGCCATCTCGATTTTGTGCTTTAACTCGTTCAAATTCGCACTCTTGACCACATAGTAGTCGGCAGCAATGGATTTCATGTCATGTTTGAAAGAAGAATATGCCGAGCACAGGATGACTGGCATGCTATAGTAGGTATTTCGGATGTCCTGCAGCAGGTCAAGACCGCTCCATTCGCCCATTCTAATATCTAATACGATGATATCCGGCCCGTGTTCCTCGATTATCTCCATGAGTCCTTCGCAGTCACTGGTGGAGATGACTTCGTAGCCCTCTCTGCTGAACTCTTCAGCATAAAGCTCGCAAAGCAAATTTTCATCGTCGACAACAAGGATTTTTGTCATGGCTCCTCTCGGTCTTCAATCTCTCCAGATTTCATCAAAAGCCATGCGCTGCGCCAAATTGAGGGAAACATACCTTCGCCTCGACCTTCTCTTGACGCGACGCTTTTCGCCTGAGGACATCGGCTATCTTTCCTTTTAGTTCATCGAGGACAATACTCTTGATCACATAGCCATTGGCCTGAGACAGACGGGGGTCGTCCACATAGCCGTCATAGGCGGTAAAGATAATGACC
>MAXP01000122.1 GCA_001751085.1 Desulfobacterales bacterium C00003060
GCCTTTCATTCATAGTTTTGGTGCTTTTCGGACCTTTGTCGCCTGTTCAAAGGCATAGGCCATACTTAATAGTTTGTCTTCCGTCCACGGTCTGCTTACGATTTGTAGTCCTATTGGGAGTCCAGTGCTGCTGTACCCGGCCGGTACGGTAATAGCCGGATAACCGACAACGCTGACCGGATCACAGTTCTTAATGAATGTCAGGAAAGTATTCACCTTTTCCCCTAAAAGTTCTGTCTCCACATCTTCGCCGATTTTGGCTGCTGGAAGCGGTGTTGTGGGAAGGAGTAAAGCCTCCAGTCCAGACAGAGCGTCTTCAAAACCTGAAATCATCTTGTTACGATCTTCACGTACGGATTTTGCGTACACATAACCGGGTACAGGTTGCGATTTGGAGCCGGCCAGTGGTCCTTTTACATCCGGCCCTAACTGTTCCGCATATTTTTCGATGGTGGCCTCGGGATCGAATGCTTTAAGATAGTCCTCCATAAGATAGATACATTCGGCCAAAACAATATTAAATCCGGTTGGGGTGGCTATATCCATATGCTTTACTTCAACCTCTTTAATAGACCCTCCCATGGCTTTTATTTCTTTGATTGCTTCATCCATTACATTCTGTGTTTCAGGGTCAATGCCCTCAAAGAAATATTTTTTTGGTACACCAAACTTTTTCCCTTTTAACCCGCCTTTTAAATATGAAATGTAGTTAGGCACAGTAATTGAGGAGCTTTCAGGGTCTCTCTCATCAGGGCCCGAAATGGCCTTCAAAATTAGGGCTGAATCACTCACTGTGCGGGTTATAGAACCGATTACGTCACGTGTAAAAGAAAGGTACATCATACCTCCCCTTCCCACCCTGCCTAAGGTAGGTTTGAGTCCCACCACTCCACAGAGGGCTGCAGGAATTCTTACCGAGCCGCCAGTGTCGGTTCCTATTGCTCCGGCACACAAGGCTGCGGCTGCGGCTGCACCTGATCCTCCACTCGATCCCCCGGGTATCCTTGAAAGATCATAGGGGTTTCTGGCAGGCCCATAATGGGGATTATTTGTGGTGATTCCAAATGCAAATTCATGCATGTTTGTTTTGCCAAGTATAATTGCTCCCGCATCTTTTAATTTTTTGACCACATGTGCATCATTTGGAGGGAGCCAGGACGCAAGGATCTTTGAACCGCCGGTTGTCTTGATATCCTTGGTATCGAGATTGTCTTTAATCGCAATGGGTAACCCATGCAAGGGACCTTTGAACTTTTTTTGTTTGGCGAGCTCATCAAGTGTTTCGGCCTGTCTCAGGGCAGCATCTCCTGCCACGGTAATATATGCGTTGATACCGTTGGGTCCCCCAAATTTTTGGATTCGTTCAAGGTACAGTTCAACAAGTTTTTTTGAAGTGAGCTCTCCCTTCCTAATCATTTTAGATAATTGAAACAAGGACAGGTCTGCCAGATCTCCGTCTGTTGGAGATTTCCCCCATGCTAAATGGCTCATCGATCCTGTCAAAGCCACCCCTGCGCCTGCTGCCAAGGTTGTCTTCATAAAAGCTCTACGATCTATTTCTTTTCCCTTACCGTCCATATTTCCCCCCTTTCTGTTACTTTTTAGCCTTCATCTTAATGATTCTTTTCCAAAAAAGAAAAACCCCTTATCTTTTTTATGAACATCACCTCCTTCCATACCGCTGAAAGGGATTAAATCATTAATAAATTGAATTGGGTATCCCCATTTTTGGGGATGGGAATAAAAGGAGGGCAAAATCAAAAGGAGATATCGACTATTCCCTCAAATTTGCTAAAGATTACAAACATAAACGTTGAGTTTCTTAGGCCACCGCTTTTGCTGTTTTTAGCGAATCCTATTTGTGGTTAAACCGGAAATGAAGTCCCCATTAGTCGTTGATCCCAAAGTTGAAGGCAGGGCATATAAGAACTGCCCTACCTCACGAGTTTGATGGTCATAGATGGTTAGCCTTGGCTTGATACCTCTTTTAAAAAATTTATTTTTGTAAGAAGTCTCAACAAATCGGCTTCTCAGGGCAAAGCAGCAATGATTTTTCGGTATTCATCCTCTGTGAAGGCGCGAAGGGTCTCCATGCGGATAGCACCCTTCGAACCAAT
>MAXP01000123.1:0-12169 GCA_001751085.1 Desulfobacterales bacterium C00003060
CCAAAAAAAAGGACTTAGAAAAGCATCTAAGTCCTTGGTTTTTCTGTGGTAGCGGGGCATGGATTCGAACCATGGACCTTCGGGTTATGAGCCCGACGAGCTACCAGACTGCTCCACCCCGCAACAAATTTAAACTATTTTAGATCTTCCTTCCCTCCCTGTCAAGGGTTATTTGGAAAAACGTATCAATCGATTTATGAGCTTTGACCCATCAGCGACAAGCACGCCCCGGGCCTCGGCATTTTCCTCGCTGAAGCCACCAGAACCCTGCGGTGGGATGGAAATACCCGTGCCACAAATTGCAAACGGGACAGGCTCTGTTGTGTGGGTCCTCACAGAAATAGGGGTATAATGATCCGTTGTGACCATTACACGGTATTCTGAAAAGCCCTTCATTCCATCCAAGACCTTTCCCACGACCATAGAGTCAAATGCCTCGATAGCGGAGACCTTTTTGTCCAGCAACCCGGCATGCCCTGCCTCGTCCGGGGCCTCTACATGCACGTAAACCAGATCAACACCTTTGATGGCAGCCAGGGCATATGTGGCCTTGGCCTCGTAATCGGTATCAAAATACCCCGTGGCGCCGGGGACCTTTATTACTTCAAGCCCTGCATAGACGCCTATCCCTTTCAAGAGGTCCACGGCGGAAATCATGGCCCCTGTAAGCCCTGTCTTGTCTTTGAAAGCCTCCAGCACTGGGGCATGCCCTTGACCCCAAAACCAGATATGGTTAGCTGGTTTCGACCCTTTTTCAACACGCTTCATGTTGACCGGATGATCCTTCAATAATTTGCTCGCACGTTCCATAAGCTGGAGCAACAACACCCCGCGAGATGCCATACGATCCAGATAGGGCTTAACTGCCTTGCCCGTGATATCGTGAGGAGGCATGGTCTCAATATCCGCCGCTCCACCGTGCCAGACCATAAGATGCCGGTAGCTCACGCCAGGATAGAACCGAATTGATTCATCTCCCAAGGCCCTGTCCAGATCTTCGATAATCTCACGGGCTTCATCACTGCTGATGTGACCGGCGCTGTAATCGTCCATGGTCAATACGCCATTTTGCGTGGAAAGAGTGACCAGGTTGCACCTAAAGGCCACATCTGTATCGGACAGATGGACGCCGAGGCTGGCCGCCTCCAGGGGGGCCCGCCTGGTCAGGGTCTTTTTCGGATTGTACCCCAGGACACTTAAGTTAGCCGTATCGCTTCCAGTCTCGCACCCCTGTGGAAGAGTTTGTGCCAGACCGAGTTCTCCGTGGTCGGCTATCCAGTCCATATGAGGAGTATGCGCAGCCGCAAGGGGGGTCTTGCCTCCAAGCTCGGCAATTGGGTAATCTCCCATACCGTCGCCCACCAAAATGATATATTTCATCTCCAATCCTCAATTCGTATCAGAACGGTCTCGTCCTTGACCACGTCGAGTTCATCGATTTCCGAAAGGGCCATCCGCACAGCCGCCTCCCTCGCCTCATGTGTAATCATTACAAGCGGCACAGCGCCCACAATGTCACGACCTTTCTGGTGGACCGATTTGATGCTGATCTCATGCTTACCCAGAATCCCGGCGATCTTGGAAAGCACACCCGGCCTGTCTTCGGCTGAGACTCGAAAATAATACTCGGTCTCAAGCTCTTCGATTAACTTGATCCGCCTTGCCTTGACACGTGTAGGCTCATACCCAAGAGACGGCACCCTTCCGATTGCACCTCTTATGATATTGCGGGCGACATCCACCAGATCGCTTACAACAGCGCTGCCTGTTGGCATCATTCCGGCCCCCGGTCCGTAGAACATCACGTTGCCTACTGCATCCCCTTTTACGTAAAGGGCATTGTAAGCCTCGTTTACACTGGCAAGCATGCTGTCGGCCGGTATCAGTGTGGGATGTACCCTGGCCTCAATTGCCTCACCATCGTCTTTTGAGATGGCCAGGAGTTTGATACGGTATCCGAACTCCTTGATGAACTTTATGTCAAGGGGTGTAATCTTTGAAATACCTTCTGTATAGACTGCCTTGAAGTCCATGGGTACGCCATAGGCGATACCAAGGAGTATGGTCAGTTTGTGCGCCGTGTCGATTCCTTCGACGTCAAAGGTGGGATCCGCCTCTGCATAGCCGAGAGCCTGAGCTTCCTTCAACACATCTGAAAAGGGTCTTCCCTGATCGGTCATCTTGGTCAAGATGTAATTGGCAGTGCCGTTCAAGATGCCAAAAAGACTTTGGATGTGGTTGGCAGCCAGGCCTTCTTTTATCGATCGAATAAGGGGGATACCTCCGCCCACGCTGGCCTCAAAGCCCACCTCCACGCCCTTTCGCAAGGCTGCGGAAAATATCTCATTCCCGTGTGCAGCAAGAAGGGCTTTATTGGCAGTAACTACCTGTTTGCCGTTTTCAATCGCTTTCAGAATAAAGCGCTTTGCCGGTTCATAACCACCAATCAGTTCCACAACAATATCAACCGCAGGGTCATCTACAACCTTTTCTGCATCGGTTGTAAGCAGACCGGCATCTACAGCTATCCCCCGGTCCCTTTCGAGGTTACGGGCAGCTATCCATTTCAGTGCAAGGGAGGCCCCGAGGCGAGACTCGATCACCTCGTGGTTTTCCAGCAAGATCTTGACCATGCCGGACCCCACGGTCCCAAACCCCAACAAGCCAATGTGTATTTTTTTCATTTAGTCACCTCGGAACGTAAGCGTTCACGGAGTGTTGGAGTAACGGAGTAATAGCGTTAGGATTTATGAGACGGGGCATTAGAGCATCTTGCGAATACCCCTTATGGCCTGATTGATGCGCATCTTGTTTTCTATCAGGGCAAATCGAACGTAGTCGTCTCCGTATTCGCCAAAACCAAGCCCTGGAGAAACAGCCACCTTAGCTTCACGAATCAGCATCTTGGAAAACTCAACAGACCCCATCTTGAGGTATTGCTCAGGGATCTTTGCCCAAACGAACATGGTTCCCTTGGGTCGCTTGACCGGCCACCCTACCCTGGTCAGCCCGTCTATCAGGGCATCGCGCCTGGTCTTGTATGTGTCTACTATATTCTTAACACACTCCTGGGGCCCGTTAAGCGCAATAATGGATGCGATTTGAATCGGTTGAAAAATGCCATAATCAAGATAGCTCTTTATGCGGCGAAGTGCTCCGACAATCTCAGCATTGCCAACGCAAAAGCCCACACGCCACCCAGGCATGCTGTAACTCTTGGAAAGCGAGAAGAATTCCACTCCTATGTCCTTGGCCCCAGGCACCTGAAGAAAACTGGGCGGCTTGTACCCGTCAAAGACAAGGTCTGCATAGGCAAAATCATGTATCACCAGGATGTCATGCTCTTTGGCGTAATCCACGACCTTTTCAAAAAACGCAAAATCGATCACTTCCGTTGTAGGATTGTGTGGAAAGGAAATAATGAGGATTTTGGGCCGGGGCCATGTCTGCTTTGTAGCCGCAATCAGGTCTTCAAAAAAGTCCCGATCCGGACTCAAAGGAATCCCGCGCACATCTCCGCCGGCAATGATTGCAGAATAGGGATGGATCGGGTAGGTGGGATTGGGCGAAAAGACGACATCCCCGGGACGTATGGTT
The DNA here is from genome assembly GCA_001751085.1 of Desulfobacterales bacterium C00003060. Classification (GTDB taxonomy): domain Bacteria; phylum Desulfobacterota; class Desulfobacteria; order Desulfobacterales. Next base: position 3,598 of record MAXP01000123.1, read on the forward strand.
ACCAGGACAAGGTGAGAAATCCCCTCTTTGGCACCAATGGTGACGATCGCTTCGGTATCCGGGTCTATATCCACGCTAAACCTGCGTCCATACCAGTCGGCAATCGCCATCCTAAGCTTTGTGATCCCCATGGATGCCGAATACCGGTGATTGTGACCCTTTCCGCATGCCTCTACCAGCTTATCCACAATGTGCTTTGGAGTAGGGAGATCGGGATTTCCCATCCCAAGATCGATAATGTCCTCTCCCGCGTGGCGGGCATCCATCTTGATCTTGTTCACCTGCGTAAAAACATAGGGGGGGAGTCGATTCAGCCGAGCAAATTCTTTCATGATGCAAGCCTTTTGTAGGGTTTTTGTTTCTAAAATTACATTAATACATCACGGCGGACGTGATGTCAAAAAAATATTTCTTTGACTTGTTGGAAGTATTATATTAATCGACACGTATCGTTCATTCACCAGTTTACGCTTTCCCATGTTGGTTAAGCCGGAGAGCTTGTTGTATGGCGAGATTGAAACGTGCAAACGGATTAACCAAATACTTACACACACACAAACGTAGCGGAGCGTGGTATGAACGAGTCTCTTACCTATCAAGATGCTGGAGTAGATATCGACAAGGCGGAACTTTTCGTAGAGACGATCAAGAAAATCACTAATGAGGCCACCCCTCCATCAGGTGTGATTGCAGGCATTGGAGGGTTCAGCGGTCTCTATTCCCTTGACGTGAGCCAGTATGAAAATCCTGTTCTGGCAACCTCCACGGATGGCGTAGGGACCAAAATCAAGGTTGCTTGCATGATGGACAAGCACGATACCATCGGGATTGACCTTGTGGCAATGTGTGTCAATGATATTGCAGTGCAGGGTGCCAAGCCCCTGTTCTTTCTTGACTATCTTTCCATGGGAACTCTTGTCCCCGAAATAGGTGAGGCCATTGTTCGTGGAATAATCGAGGGCTGCAAACATGCCGGGTGTGCTCTTATAGGCGGTGAAACAGCAGAGATGCCCGGAATGTATGGGAACGGTGAGTACGATCTTGCAGGATTTGTGGTTGGTATTGTAGACAACAACAGAATCGTGGATGGAGCAGAGATTGCAGTTGGTCACAAGGTTGTTGGTATCGCCTCAAGCGGTCTCCACAGCAACGGTTATTCCCTGGCCCGAAAAATCTGCTTTGACAGGCTCAAGCTAAAGGCAAATGATACGGTTGACATACTCGGGAGAACGATCGGGGAAGAGCTTCTGGAACCCACAAAAATCTATTCCGAGGTCATCTTTCACGTCTTGCGTGATTTTCCAATACACGGGATTGCCCATATAACAGGTGGCGGCATTGTAGACAACCTGCCCCGCATACTTCCCTCATCCTGTATGGCCCTGATCCGTGAAAAAAGCTGGGAAACACCGCCTGTTTTCACCTTTCTTCAGGAAGCAGGTAAGATCTCTAAACGCGAGATGATGAGGACCTTCAATAATGGGATTGGCCTCATCCTCGTGCTCCCCGAACAAGCCACACAGGAAATACTGGACTTTCTTACGGCGATGGATGAAAAAGCCTATCTTATCGGCAGCATTGTGGAAAGACAAACGGCAGACAGCCAAATCGCCTGGGCAAAGGATTAGAGCCTGGCCACCATATCAAAGACACCGGCCAGTGCTTCCGGCAGCTTTTCCGGCTTAGTCCCTCCGGCCTGTGCCATGTCAGGGCGGCCACCGCCACCACCACCCACTGCAGCAGCCACCTGCTTTATGATCTTGCCGGCATGAAACCGACCCAGGTGGTCCTTTGTAACCTCGGCCACGAGCAGAACCTTGTCCGGTGTCCTGCTCCCCAGCACCACAATACCTGACTTCATCTTTGCTTTAAGGTGATCAGCCAGGTCCCTCAAGGCCGCCGGCATGTCTGCTGAGACCTCCTGAGCGAGGACACGCACACCATTGACAGTCTTGACCGCAGCAAGTAACTGATCCGACGTATCTGTCGCCGTCTTTGATTTCAAGCCGGCAACTTCCTTGTCCAGGTTCTTCAGTTGGGTCAGGACCTTCTGCAATCTCTCTGTAAGCTCATCAGGTTTGGTTTTTAGCATTTGCGCTAACGTATGCAAGGTCCAAGAGGTTTCCTGGGTGTAGGCCAGGGCGGCTTTTCCTGTGAGGGCCTCGATGCGCCGCACCCCTGCTGCCACGCTCCCCTCACTGACCATCTTGAACAACCCGATATCTCCGGTCCGCGTAGTATGGGTTCCACCGCATAGTTCCTTGCTGAAGTCTTCAATTGTAACGAGACGGACGCGGTCACCATACTTTTCCTCAAACAGCGCGGTTGCCCCGGTCTTTAAGGCCTCCTCAGCATCCATCTCCTCGATCCGGACAGGGATGTTTTGCTGAATCCTGTCATTGACCAGGATCTCAATCTCCTGAAACGTCTTGTCGTCAAGGCCGGAAAAATGAGTAAAATCAAAGCGGAATCTTTCAGGCGCCACCAGGGATCCTGACTGCTTCACATGGTCCCCGAGGACCCGGCGCAGGACCGCGTGCAGGATATGGGTGGAAGTATGGTTTCTGGCAATGGCCATGCGTGTTTCCTGATCCACAGACAGGGTCACGGCTTGCCCTGGGAGAATCGTCCCTCGCAAGACCTTGCCTTTGTGAATAATTATGTCATTCGGATCCTTGACCGTATCTGAAACCTCCATCTCAAAATCCTGGCCGGAAATAATGCCACGGTCTCCCACCTGGCCCCCTGCCTCACCATAGAACGGTGTTTTGGCTACAACAATCTCAATCGAATCCCCTGCAGTGGCCTGTTCGACAGCCTTGCCGCCTTGAACCAGAACAAGTACCTCTGAGTCAATGGTTGTAACGTCATGACCCACAAATGCAGTTCGTATTCCTTGGGCCGAAAGGCCCTTGTAGGCTTTTATTGCCCATCGATCGCCAGAGCCCTTCCACGCTGTGCGCGACCGTAGCCTCTGCTGGGCCATGGCCTGCTCAAAACCTGTCATGTCTAGTGACATCCCGTCATCCCGCACGACATCCTGGATGATATCCACCGGAAAACCATAAGTATCATACATCTTAAAGATCAGATGGCCAGGCACCTCCAAGATACCCATGGCCATTAACTCACCCAGTGCATCCTCCAGTACCCGCAGACCGGAGTCCAGTGTCGCCATGAAGCGCACCTCTTCATTCTTGATAATATTCTTGATGTAGGCATCTGCCTCCAACAGTTCCGGGTAGGCCAACTTCATGACGTGAGAAACCTCTCCTGCAGCCTGGTGCAGAAAAGGGCGAGTCACGCCAAGGCTTCGACCATAACGTATCGCCCGCCTCAGGATACGGCGTAGCACATATCCGCGTCCCTCGTTGGACGGGAGTACCCCGTCACCAATGAGGAACGCCACGGCACGGCTGTGATCTGCGATCACCTTGATGGAGACGTCAATCTCCGGTGATTCCCCAAGAGAGTGACCAGAAATGGCCTCGACCTCTCTTATGATGGGCATAAACAGATCGGTCTCATAGTTACTGGCAACCCCCTGGACCACTGCTGCAATGCGCTCAAGACCCAAGCCAGTATCAATGCTCGGCTTTGGAAGGCGTGTCATACTGCCGGATTGATCCCGGTTGAATTCCATAAAAACCAGATTCCAGAGCTCCAGGTAGCGGTCACAGTCACAACCGACTTTGCACTCCGGTTGCCCACAACCTATCGCCTCACCCTGGTCTATAAGGATCTCGGAGCAGGGACCGCACGGGCCTGTATCGCCCATGGACCAAAAATTGTCTTTTTCTCCGAGGCGAACAATCCGGTTTTCAGGGATTCCCGTCCGGCTGGCCCAAAGCCTGTGAGCATCATCATCTTTTTCGTACACCGAGACCCATAGTCTCTCTTCAGGGATACGATATCCCCTTGTCATGAGATCCCAGGCCAGCTCAATGGCCTGATCCTTAAAATAATCACCAAAAGAGAAGTTTCCCAGCATCTCAAAAAAGGTATGGTGGCGGGCCGTGTGTCCAACATTTTCAAGGTCATTGTGTTTGCCGCCTGCCCGAACACATTTCTGAGAGCTGGTCGCGCGCACATAAGGGCGTTTGTCCTCCCCCAAAAAGGTCCGCTTGAACTGAACCATACCTGCATTCGTGAAAAGCAAGCTGGGATCTTCATCAGGCACAAGCAATGAGCTCTTTACAATCGTATGGCCCCTTTGCTCAAAATAGGCAAGGAACTTGCTGCGCAGATCATCTCCAGTCATCTTCATCACTTGTCATTGGTCGCTTGCTGCCGGCTGTTTACTCCCTTTGTCCCGATCAGCCGGTGCTGCTTCGGACTCCCCGGTTTCTTCCTTTGCCAATCCAAGCTCCTTACGCACCTTTTCCATGATTCGACCATACACATCAGGGTGTTCCTTCAGGAAAGCCTTCACATTCTCCCTGCCCTGTCCAATCCGTTCCTGTTCAAAGGAATACCAGGCCCCGCTCTTGTCGATGACCTCGGTTTGAACCGCCATATCTAAAAGGTCACCGGCACTGGAGATCCCTTCTCCATACATGATGTCAAACTCAGCGTCTTTGAAAGGGGGTGCCAACTTGTTCTTGACCACCCTGACCCGAGTCCGGTTACCGATTATGTCCTGCCCGGACTTGATATGGCCAGTCCTCCGAATGTCAAGCCTCACTGATGAATAGAACTTAAGGGCATTCCCCCCTGGCGTAGTCTCCGGATTGCCAAACATCACCCCGATTTTTATCCGAATCTGATTAATAAAGATAACCGTTGTCATCGATTTGCTGATACTGCTGGTTAGCTTCCTCAGGGCCTGCGACATAAGCCTGGCCTGAAGGCCTACGTGGACGTCCCCCATTTGACCTTCAATCTCTGCCCTGGGCACAAGCGCGGCAACCGAATCAATAACAATGACATCCAGGGCCCCGCTACGAACCAGGACCTCTGTGATCTCCAGGGCCTGCTCACCAGTGTCCGGCTGAGACACGAGCAGATCGTCGCAGTTTACCCCGAGCTTCCTGGCATAGATGACATCCATGGCATGCTCGGCGTCGACAAATGCCGCGATGCCGTCCTGTTTCTGGGCCTCAGCAACGATGTGAAGGGCCAGGGTAGTCTTGCCCGAGGATTCAGGACCAAAAACCTCTATAACCCGTCCTCGCGGGATACCTCCGATCCCCAAGGCACAGTCCAGGGCAAGTGATCCGGACGGAATAACAGCGATGTCTGCAACGACCTGGCTGCCCAATTTCATTATGGAACCCTTGCCGAACTGGCGTTCTATCTGTCCCATTGCCGTTTCGACAGCCTTTTGCTTGTCCATGGATATGCTACTACCCATTAGTTTCCCTCCCTCAGCAATAGTGAACAGGGCTTGAGTTCACCTTAGGCACTCCTGAATGGCGCCTCAGCCAGTTTGCTATAGATTGCACCACTTGGCCGTAAATCACTTTCAAACAGGACAACCGACCCGGCCGTAAACGGCTCAGTCTGAAAACCCTTTAACTCCTCCAGGGCCTCACCCAACTTGGTCCGATCAACACGATCTTTGACCCGGCCCAGTGTGAGATGTCCTTTGAAAGGACGCCTCTCCTTCGGGAACCCAAGGACTTTGAGTTGAGATTCCAAACGCCTCTGAAATGCACACAAGGCCTCAACGTCTCCAAGCACCCCTACCCAAACGACGCGGGGACGTCGGATGTCCGGAAAGACACCGATCCCCTTCCCCTTAAGGGAAAAGGGCAAAAATTCCAGGCTGGCTTGCTCTATAGCGCCTCTGAGTTGCTCCAAATCCCCCCGCCTGATATTTCCAAGAAACTTCAGGGTCAGATGCATGCCTTGTCTGCGAACCCACCTGATGCCAAAACCATATCCCTTAAGGGTTTCCTGCGCCTCTTGAATGGTCTGGAGGATCGATTCCGGTAGCTCAATAGCGATAAAGGCCCGTATCTTTTCAGGTAAATCATCAGGCATGGCTTATAGATTGACAATACTCTCTTATTTTGATCAAGGCTTCCTCTGAAGCCCTCTCTTTGACCCGTGCCCGGCTTCCTCTAAAGAGATACTTCCAGCAATACACGCCCTGATTGGACGCCAATGACATGTGAACCGTGCCAACGGGTTTGTTAGGCATACCACCGGTCGGACCGGCAATCCCGCTGACCGCAAGGCCCAAGTCAGTCCCTGCCAGCCGTTTGATTCCGGTTGCCATTGCCCGGACACATGCCTCACTCACAGCCCCATGTTCTCTTATGACTTGGGAAGAAACACCCAAGAGTTCAATCTTGGAACGGTTGCTGTAGGTTACGACCCCCCTTTCCAGATAATCCGAGCTGCCGGAGATGTTGGTCAGCCGGTGGCAGACCAACCCACCAGTGCACGATTCAGCCACTGCAATGGTCATTCTTAAGAAAAGCAGCAGCCTCGCCACTTCCTGTTCAAGGGGATTATCTTCCATGCAACGCAGCCGGCTCTACAAACCTCAACTCCTTTTTACAATTCCCTGCAGCAAACTCCATGGAATGCACTCATTCTTGCGGTTCAACTTCACATACTATATCCGGCATCCTTCACGACAAGTCAAAAGTAGTTTACACTTTGTTGATCTTCTGTTTTGGTAATGAAATTTGAAACTTGAAATGTGAAATTGGGAAAAACTCAAAAATGTAGCTGCGTTACCTAATTTCAAATTTCGAATTTCCAGTTTGAACATCGCCATTCAATTCGCATAATACACGCTTTTTCGAAAAAAGTGTAAACTGGTGAATGAAGGATGCCCTATATCCACATTGAAATCCTGATACTGGTGATTTGGATAACGGCTCTGAAAAATAGGAAATGCCTACTGGTCTGTCAAGCAAAAAGGAGAGATGCGGCCAAGGAGAATTAGGTGGCAATTTCAACGATTTTTCTCCTGAACTCGGCACCGTTTTCCAGTGTATACGTCCGGGGAACCACCCTCAAACGGCCCGCTGCGAAAAACCGAATACATTCGAGGTAAAGTTGCCATTCAAGCTTGAGACCTTTATCCCTGACCGTATCAATCGTGTCATCGTGAGTGATCTCAAAGGCTTTCTGCCCAATAATTGGTCCGGTATCTTCTCCGTAGTCAACAAAATGTACCGTGCAACCGCCCACCTTGCAGCCATAGCGATATGTGTCACCGTAGCCATCCACGCCTGGAAAGGACGGAAGGAGAGCTGGATGGATGTTCATGATCCGGGGTTGTGAAGGATCTGTATTCACACGGTCAATAAAGTACGGGGTAAGCATTCGCATGAAGCCTGCCAGGACCAGAAGGTCAAACGGCCCGGCTGCCATTTCTCGAAGCAGGGCTGCCTCGAAAATGGCCCTCGTGCAAAAGTATCGCTCAGCCTTGATGCGGTCCGAAAAGGGAAGGGAAAGGCCTTGATCGTTCTGCTGAAGGCAAGTTTGCAGTTCAAAGTCCTTTGGAACCAGATCTTCCAGCGACCTTACACTCGTCTCTTTTTTTATGGTCTGGTAATCGACCACAAAGGTGGGAATGCCATGTTGCTGGGCCCTCTTGAGACCGTAGGCATCTGGGTTGTCTGAACCTACAAAGACAACCCTTGCGTCTATTTCCTTCGACTTGGATGCATCAATGATCGCCTGCAGATTGCTTCCGCCTCCAGAGATCAGGACGCCAACACGAATCTTGTGAACCATGAATTTAGAACTATCAGCAGGCCTTGGGGCTGTCAACAGGAAATCAATTCTTACCTTGACTTTTAACCTGCCAAAATTTATAGTTTTTTTTGGTAGCCTTTAACAGAAAAAAATACAGAAAGGGTGCTGCAAAAATGACTACAACCGATTCACCTCCCTCCTCGGATTTTATCCGAAGTATTATCGCCGAAGACATAAGAGCAAACAAGAACAACGGTCGGATCGTGACTCGATTTCCACCGGAACCGAACGGATATCTCCATATTGGACACGCCAAGTCTATCTGCCTCAATTTTGGTATCGCCGCCGAAAACCAGGGAGGTGTTTGCCACTTGCGGTTCGATGACACAAATCCAAGCAAGGAAGAGGTTGAATATGTAAAATCGATCATGTCAGACGTTCGCTGGCTTGGATTCGATTGGGGTGACAACCTCTTCTACACATCTGACTACTTTGAGCAACTATATCAGTATGCCGTACGGTTAATCAAGGATGGCAAGGCATACGTTTGCAGCCTGAGCGCACAACAAATCAGGGACTACCGTGGCACCTTGACTGATCCGGGCAAGGAGAGCCCCTATCGTACACGTTCGGTCAAAGAGAACCTGGACTTGTTCGAGCGTATGCGGGCAGGTGAATTCGAGGACGGCTCCCACGTACTTCGGGCAAAAATCGATATGGCATCTCCAAATTTGAATATGCGAGATCCGACGATCTACCGCATTCGACGGGTAGCACATCACAGGACGGGCAATAGATGGTGCATTTATCCGATGTACGACTTTAGCCATTGCCTTTCGGATTCCATCGAAGGCATCACACATTCAATTTGCACGCTGGAATTCGAAAACAATCGCCCGTTGTATGACTGGGT
>MAXP01000123.1:12189-14145 GCA_001751085.1 Desulfobacterales bacterium C00003060
CTGGTGGAACAAGGGGATGTCACAGGATGGGATGATCCGCGGATGCCGACAATAGCAGGTTTACGTAGACGTGGCTACACACCGGAATCAATCCGAGACTTTTGTGAGCGCATCGGAGTGGCCAAGAGTGATAATATCGTCGACATGGCGCTGCTCGATCACTGCGTCCGGGAAGACCTGAATCAACGAGCGCCCCGTGTAATGGGTGTGTTGCGTCCCCTCCGGGTGGTTATCGACAACTATCCGGAAGGCCAGGTGGAAGAGTTAGATGTCTTAAACAATCCGGAGGATCCCGGTATGGGGTCAAGGAAGGTTCCGTTTTCACGAGTGCTGTATATCGAACAGGCGGATTTTCGTGAAGACCCGCCCAAGAAATACTTCCGTTTGGCCCCTGGTCGTGAAACACGGCTAATGTACGCATATTATGTGCAATGTGTGGGAGTGGTTAAGGATGAGCAAACCGGCAAAGTGGTCGAGCTGCGCTGCACCTATGATCCGGAGACACGAGGTGGTTGGTCTAAAGACGGACGCAAGGTAAAGGGAACGTTGCACTGGGTTTCGGCTGCCCACTCACTTGAAGCCGAAGTTCGCCTGTACGATCATCTCTTCACAAAAGCGGACCCAAGCGATGAAAAGGGCGATTCTAATTTCAAAACCCATTTGAATCCGAACTCGTTGGAGACCTTGACTTCGTGCAGGGTTGAACCAAGTCTTGCGGGCGCAGCACCGGGAAGTCGTTTTCAATTCCTGAGACACGGCTATTTCTGTGTCGATTCCGTTGATTCTTCGAATGGAACAATAGTATTCAATCGAACCGTATCACTACGCGATTCATGGGCCAAGATCGAGAAGGCACAGAAAGGATGAAAAACAGGCATCCTTCACGACAAGTCAAAAGTAGTTTACACTTTGTTGATCTTGTATTTTGGGAGTGAAATTTGAAATTGGGAAAAACACAAAGATGTAGATGCGTTACCTGATTTCAAATTTCGACTTTCCAGCTCGGACATCTCCATTCTATTCGATAATACACGCTTTTTTGAAAAAAGTGTAAACTGGTCAATGATGGATGCCGAAAAACAAACGAAAAACCGTGTTCTCCTCTACTAATCCATCCCCAGCGCCATCATGGATGCCTTTGCCTTGAGGATGCTTTCCTCGTATTCAAGTTCTGGATCTGAGTCGGCCACGATGCCCCCCCCAATCCCCAGGACACCCTGTCCACCCCAGAGTTCAAGGGTTCGAATGGCTACGTTGAGTACCATTTTGTCCTGAAAAAAATAACCAATCGTCCCACAGTACACACCTCGCTGGTTGGGTTCGAGTTCATAAATGATTTCCATGGCCCTTTTCTTGGGAGCCCCTGTGATAGAACCCGGCGGAAAGGTGGCGCGGATGATATCAGAGACCGGGGTATTACTTCTAATCGTCCCGCTCACGTAAGAGACCATTTGATAAACGGTGTCATATGCCTCGACGACATACAGACTTGGAGCCTTTACAGAACCGTACACACAAAAACGCCCCAGGTCATTTCTCATGAGGTCCACAATCATAACGTTTTCTGCCTGATCTTTTTCACTCTCTTTCAGTTCTCGCCTCAATCTCCTGTCAGTGCGGGCCTGATTAGACCTTCCTCTCGTACCCTTCATGGGTTTACTCAAAATCGTATCTTGCTTGAGGCGCAAGAAGAGTTCCGGACTGCCGGAAATAACAACCCCTTCCCCCAAGTTGATAAAAGCAGCATAGGAAACCGGCTGGATCTCCTTCAGGCGTAAGTACAAGTCAAAAGGATCTCCGGAACAGTCAAAATAGATCCTCTGGGTGTAGTTGATCTGATAAACATCCCCGGCCCTGATATGATCGAGTACACGGCGGACGTTTTTGAAATACGCGGCCTTGGTCTGATTATATCCTGTCATCTTTCCGGCAAAGTGCTGCCTGATTTGCAAATCA
>MAXP01000124.1 GCA_001751085.1 Desulfobacterales bacterium C00003060
AGCTATTTGATTTTATTTAAAGTTTTTATTCCCATTTCTTAAACGTAAAAAGGGTACACTCAAATCATTTTCATGTTTGTAATCACTGCGCAGCCATTCAACCATTTGCTTCCGAGCATTCCAAACAGAAGCAGTTACAAAGTCGAATAGATTTTTTGTAATAGTTCACCCCCTACCTCAGGTTAGGGGGTGAACTATTACAAAAATAGCAGAGTATATCCAATTGCGTGCCTTGAGTGCCGGTCGTGGATTAAGCAGCGGAATCTTCCTGGTCTCGCAGAAGGTTGAAACCTTTTCCAACGATTTATTGATATCGGTTTGTTACTGGCTCAACCCACTCGCTGATAGTACCTGCTGTTACTCCAATAAATCGATCTCTTCTTTTAACGGAATCGGAATCACGGTTAGATTGAAACCGTCTTCATATATCCCCTCCTGCAGTTTTTCCAAGAAAGAGAAAGAATGAGCCCAGGACTTGTTCATACTTTCCGGCTGCGGTAACATAAACTTATTTAACTGATTTCCCTGACCTTTACCTTTTGCAGTTACCCATAGGCTCAGGCGTTTAACAAGATCTTCGCTCAATACCCACCATCCGTTTTAGCTGATCCGCGAAAAACATTCTTTCATCGCGCAGCTCCGACAATACCCTCCTGGCCGCGACATATAACTGGTATTTAATGGATTGCTTGGGCAGGTTATTCTCAATCGCGGTTTTACAAACAAATCTAATAAGCAAACCCTCACCGCCAGGAATTGATTTGGCAAACTCGATGTATCCGCCGCTGGCCTTCCATTCCAACTCATCCTGCCCAGCTTCGACCACCTTAATCAAAGACGGCTCATCTTCTCTTTTACGAACATGATAAATAGCCATGTCGGGGCTTTCATTTTCAATCCTTACCTCCTGTGCATACATCCTGTATTCGTGTATTCCTGAATCGTCTATCCTGTGCCGGCAGGCACGTCGGAGCACTTCTCCTAGTGACCTCCACTGTAAGTTGCACCGTAAGGAGGACAAACTTTCCACTAATTCGAGCAGGGCCTGCCCCTTGTTTTTAAAGAACTCGTGATGCGCTACCACCAGACATGGCTTCCCTAAAAGCAAGTCAAAAGCAAAGTTTTCCAAGCCGTGATGGGCGTATCGTCGCGTAAAGATCGGGAAGGAAACGAACCGAGTAATGGCAGTATCCCACACATCTCGTAGTTGGGTTTTGTTGCTCGTGTTCCCAGCCGGAGACACCTCCGTGTTGACTGCAGCAATATAGCCCGCTTGTTTTAATACTTCAGGACACGATTCTGAAAACACACCCTGGGGAAACACCATGACGGGCTCATGGCGAATGCCACTTCTATCCTGATGAGCTCTCATTCTAGTTTGTGCTAGACGGGCTTTGGCTGAAAGTTCACGTACCCCAGCAAATCCAAATTCGGCTGCGATATGATCACAACCATGGATCGAAATGGAAAAATGATCAACCTCACGCCGGAAAAACGACGCCTGCTTTTTGGATGTTCGCCTCCAGTTCCAAGGGATAAAGGCAATATTGGTGGTAAATCGATGGGTCTTCATCAGGTGAAGCAGTTGCCTGAAATCGCAACAACCATAACGTGACTTGAGCAACGGATCATCGATGATGAGACAGGCTCCGTGCTCAACAGGCTGCCATATTACCTGGGCAAAGACGTATTTTAGGAACATGACCAGGGGCACCGCCGAGTAGAAATCCTTCTTAATATCATAGTACCCTTCAGTAATCGGTGCATCGAGATCGACGATTTGATCGCTGGCCGCGAAGAATATAGGAGTGCTCCCTATCCGAGATACAGAAAAAACAGGCATTCGTCCTGCGGTGATTAAGGATATGAATTTCGAGCCTTCGCCCGCGGGCAGAAAAGCGAAATCCGGTTGTCCAGGGCTTGTTGAGAGCTCTACTCCGGTCATCGGACCAGTCAAGTCAGGGAAATCAGAAGTCACAGTCAACAGAACAGACTCATCGTAAGGTTTCTCTCTATAGCTGATTGGAAACTCAAGCAGTGACTCGAGCGCTTTCTCACAAAATGAGCGGTCTTCCGTCGAATAAACATATACTGCCCCTGCGGAGCCCACAAGCCTTGCTCCGTCTTCGCCCGCTTTCAGTATCTCATCAAACGCGTCTACTGGGCCGAGGATTGCGTACGGCTCTAGTTTCGAAGAGAACTCCGTGCCAGTCTTGCCCAAATCCGAAAGGCAGTGCGTTTCATAGGGAACGCCGAAGAACTCCAGTATCCGACAAAGGCGGAATTCTCTTTCACTAGGGCTTTGCCGGGAAAGGACTATGGCCTGCTTTGAGTTTGGCTTGTCTGTCAAATCAA
>MAXP01000125.1 GCA_001751085.1 Desulfobacterales bacterium C00003060
AAATGAAGGGATCGCCTGAAAGGACTATCTCCCACTGGCCAACGGCGATCCCTGCCTTCCTCGTGTTGATATTGTTAACAACTGACGTAATATCCTCGTGCTTTTGGCACAACAGATCTGCTAAGGGCTGGACCCATGGCCGTTGCTCTTCTGATGTGATGATATTGACCATCCACTTATCATGGCTTGAGGAGTGCCTGAGCATCAAAAACCGCCAAAAGCCTTTATGGGACCTCAGCCCATAAGGTGGTATAGGGCTTTCTCTTACATAGTGTCGCACGTCGCTTAGGATCTTGTTCCCTGTATCCGGTAATAGAAGGCATGTCTGAGTGTCAAGGACCTTATCAAAGGCGCCTGGTACGTGAAGACCAAGGGCAAAGTCCTTTGGGATATCCTTCCTGGAGAGTTCTTCGGGTAACAACCACCTGCGGTCAGAAAAGGAAAACTCCATCTTGTTACGATAGGCAAATATCTTTTCAGATGGAATAACGGGATGTACCCGGATGTCCTTGATCTGGCCGATGTGTTCCAGGGATTCGACCACGTGCTCTCTTTTGAAAAGGAGCTGTCTCTCGTAATCAAGGAATTGCCAGGTACATCCACCACAATAACCGCTGTATTGACACGGTGGGTCCACCCTGAAAGAAGATGGGACTGTTAATTCAACAACCCGCGCTTCAGCGTGGTTCTTTTTTTTCTTAAACACCCTGGCCCGTACCTCATCGCCGGGCACAGCCCGTTCTACGAATACAGCCAGGCCATCCACCCACCCAAGCCCTCTTCCCCCAAAAAGCAGTTTTTCGATCCTTAATTCAAGGATCTGTCCCTTTTTCACGCTCACGACAAGCCCTAATGTGGTGCTTCCTTATGGATTCTTTCTCTTAATCCGGACCGGCAGTTCCAAGAGCTTTCCATCCCTATCAATCTTGAACTGAAACCTCGAAACCCCCTTTGCTCCGGCGATAGCATTGTGAATGTCGGATAGGCTGGATACGGGATTTCCGTCAATAGCCACCAGGATGTCCTGTTTCTTGATCCCTGCCCGCGCTGCCGGACTTTCGGGGATAACGTTTAATATGAGCAGACCCTTTCCTTGTTCCCCAGCCTTAAGTCGAATCCCAATGACAGGCCTTTTCGACGTTCCAGGGCGCAGTCCGCTCCGGTGAACAAACCTTTCAGCCGGGGTTACCCAGATGTAGTCTGCCACATCACGTTTCACCTCTGTGCCGACGACCACTGGCATGACCGTTCGAAAGGGGCCTTTCGTACGTTTGAATAGTCGGTCAGGGATACCAAACTTGTACGCTATGTGGCCATTTCCAGTAATCACAAGCATCCGCCCATTATTCAGTGCCTGTGAGATGGCCTCTGCCATGGAATCCTCCCAAACGCACTGGGCCTCATAGAAAAAATCAAATGTCTTTACTTCATCGGATTCATGGTTGCCAAATACGGACTCAACATAGGTTCTGTGTTCTTCCCTGGACGTGTCAACCTCATGTGCAATCTGGTCCCGCTCCTCTTTTGAAAGGCCGCCCAGTCCCACCCTGGCAACCTTTTCTACGATGGAGCGTGGAACATTCAGCGGCACCACCTTCAAGGACTTTTCCCTGATGAATTCAAGGATCGGCCGGTAAATGGCAAAATCGAACCTCCACTTCTCGTCCCAGCCAACCTCCTTCAAGAAAGACTCCTCGTCCAGTTGGCCTGAACTCCACTGGTCCAACGCATGCTGATCAGAGCCTTCAAACATCTCCATGCCCACCAGCAGCACGGGATCTTTCTCGTGGAGCGCCTTGAGAATACTGAGTTGAACATCGTGGTGCACCTTATTGCAATGTCTTTCCCCAACATAGACAACCCGGACAACCTCAAGGTCAGCCATGAGCTCGTCAAATGAAACGACCTGGCCGCTTTCAGAGTGTACAATGGTCCCTATCTCAAAGCCATCCGAAACCCCTTTGATACGTACTACAGTTGGCATTTTCAGTTTTTCTGTCATGGCACACGACGACACAGACACACACAAGAACACGCAGGCCGCTAAAATCACAAAACGCATGTCACAATACCCGCGACCGTCCACAGGATGATTGA
>MAXP01000126.1 GCA_001751085.1 Desulfobacterales bacterium C00003060
GAAAATGAATCGCAAAGCCCTTCATGCCGGCATCCAAGCGGCCAAAAGCGTCGACCTGAACGCTTTACCTCGCTCTGTCACCCCGGAAGAGGAAGTATCCTGAACAATCCCTTCCTGGATTGAGATTCCCTCACTGCGTACGTGCGACGAACTATTCATGGAAAAAAATCAAACCAACGGGGAAAACATAAAACCCGTGAAGATTCCCATCAAGGATGTCCTGGATCTACATACCTTTGCTCCCAAAGAGATACCCAGCCTGCTGAAAGAGTACCTGAATGCCTGCAGGAAGGCCAGGATTTTTGCTGTAAGGATTATCCACGGCAAAGGCAAAGGCTTTCTGAAAAACTCGGTTCGCGGTTTGCTCGAGGGGCTCCCCATTGTAGCATCCTTTTCAGACGCCCCACCCTGTGGGGGAGGTTGGGGTGCCACCGTCGTCGAACTTGCAAGAGAGATCGATTTTGAGTCGCCGGATTGGTTTCAGATCCTTGATGAGGGCGCAAGGGCCATGGGCGTGAGCCTGGAGCGGCATCAAATAGCCCAGTTTGCCATCCATGCTAAAGAGCTTGTGGCGTGGAATGTATCCACCGACCTAACCGCTATTACGGACCATGTGGAAATTGCAGTGAAACAGTTTCTTGATAACCTGCCGGTCCCGGCTTTTATCCCCCCAGGTTCACGGCTACTGGACATCGGCTCTGGAGGCGGATTTCCGGGCATTCCCCTAAAAATCCTGCGACCGGACCTTCACGTCACGCTGATCGATGCCTCAAGGAAGAAGGTCAACTTCTTGAAGCATATCATAAGAACGATCGGTCTTGAGGATATCGAAGCCCGTCATATCCGGGCTGAAGAACTGAGAAGCAAGCTTCAGGCTGAAGCAAGACCGAATGTGATTGTATCCAAGGCTGTCTCAAAGCTGGAAAGGTTTCTTGATTGGGCTATCCCGTTACTCTGTCGGCCGGGTATAATAATTGCGATGAAGGGAAGGTCATTGGAGACCGAACTTGAAGCTGCTATTTCAAGGATCGAGGGCGAGGGCCTTATCCTTACTGTAAAGGAATACAGACTTCCCCTCCTTGATATCCAAAGATGCCTGGTTGTTCTGAGCGATTCCAGGGACGAGTTCAAGGCGTGTCAATCCCCGCGTTGACACGCTGTTGATATAAGGGTGAATCCTTTATCTGTCACGTCCTTGAAGCAGTCTTAAGGCCAACTGCCCTTTGGATAAATGCATATGGCATTTGCATTCATATGTCGTATATGATAGTTTTTTGAGTCGCTGATTTGACGAACTAAGAGTTCATGCCGATCATTATAGGAAAGAACTGATTATCACCAGAACATGAAACTGTCTGAAAGGGATGAAAAGCTTCTTTCTGCTGAACGGTTGAAGGCCACTGAAAGGCTGGCCAGCGAGGTCGCCCACGAACTTAATACGCCTCTTGGTGGTATCCTGATGTACAGCCACCTCCTCCTGGAAGACTTGGCTGAAGATGAGCCGGAGCGGGAAAACGTCGTCAAGATCAACAAGTTGGCCCATCGATGTAAGATCATTGTTCAGGGGTTACTTTCTTTTGCACACAAGGAAATCCCTCAGCTAAAGCCGGTTCAGGTGAATCGAGTTGTTTGCGATGTGATTGGATTTTTGGAGGATCATATCCTATTAAGAAACATTTCGATCAAGACTTGCCTTGATCCCGCTCTTCCCGAGGTTGCAGGTGTCGAAAACAAGCTGGAACAAATCTTTATTAACCTTATTATCAACGCTGCGCAATCCATGAATGGAACTGGTATGTTGACGCTGCGCAGCGAATATTCCCATGACAAAAACATGGTGCGGATCGAGTGCTCAGATACGGGGTGTGGGATTTGCGAGGAAGACCTTGACAGGATATTCGAGCCCTTTTTTACGACCAAGGAAAAGGGGAAGGGAACGGGTCTGGGGCTTTCCATCTGTCACGGTATAGCGGAACAACACGGCGGAGCCATAACCGTTAGGAGTTCAAGGGGGCACGGGTCCACGTTTACTACCCTCTTACCCGTGGCTAAAGAGGATAGGAGTTAGGGGCTCCACTACTCCATCACTCTCCGTCAGCGGCACAGGCAAGTTGCTACTAAAAAACTATTATTTCAATAAGTTATAGTATCCTGTAATTACAGACCTCGTTAAGTGATTGATTGGTTGAAATATTGAGTTGGTGGTTCGTGGTTCGTGGTTATTAGTTCGTAGTGCATAGTGCATAGTTGGTGGTTCGTGGTTCGTGGTTCGTGGTTCGTAGTTCATGGTTCATGGTTCATGGTTCATGGTTCATGGTTCATGGTTCATGGTTCATGGTTCGTGCCTGAACGAAAAGTCCGGGTAAAGTCCTGTCGGCTCACGTTATTGAGAAGATCCATCAGTAGAGGGAATCTGTGGAAGCGAGTTACAACATCCTGGTGATCGACGATGACGCATTCATGCGGGACGCCTGTCACCAGGCCCTCACCAGGCGTCGTCATACCGTTACCTTAGCGAAAAGTGGTCGTGAGGGCCTTTCCCTGCTCGAAAAATGGTCATTTGATCTTATCCTCCTCGACTTCAAGATGCCCGGCGAAGACGGGCTATTTGTCCTGGCCAAAATCAAGGATCTGGACCCTGAGGCCATGGTCGTCATGATTACCGGATACGGCTCCATTGAAACCGCTGTCCAGGCCATCAAGCTGGGGGCTTTTGACTTCATTGCCAAGCCTTTCACCCCAGAGGAATTACTCAAACTGGTCAACCGTGTATTGAGAAACCGTCGTCTGACCATTGAAAACCTGTATCTCAAGCAAAGTCTCAGGCAGGACGCCCCGTGTGTTGACATTATCAGCAAGAGCCCTGCCATGGAGAAGGTGAAGGAAATGTTAGCCATGGTTGCCCCCACAGACAGCACGGTATTGCTTCAGGGGGAAAGTGGCACGGGCAAAGGCCTTGTGGCCCGCCAAATCCACGAAATGAACCGGCGACGGGGGCATCCTTTCATAACAGTGGATTGCGGCTCTTTAGTGAGCACCCTGCTTGAAAGTGAACTTTTTGGTCATGTGAAAGGGGCCTTTACAGGCGCAGATGCTACCCAATACGGAAAATTTGAAATGGCCCACGGGGGTACGTTGTTTTTTGATGAGATATCCAACATAAGTCTGGAAATACAGGCCAAGCTCCTCAAGACGGTGGAAGAAAAGTCTCTCTCTAAGGTTGGAGATCACAAGGTTGTCAAGGTCGATGTCCGCCTAATATCAGCCACAAATCGGGAGCTTCGAAAAGCCGTTGCCGAGCGATCATTTCGTGAAGATCTGTTCTTTCGACTTAATGTAGTCTCCATACACTTGCCGCCTCTGAGGGAACGTGAAGGTGATATCCCATTGCTCGTGAATCACTTTCTAAGCAGGTTCAGCAGGAAACAGGGGAAACCGATTGAGTGTGTTTCCACAAACACGATGAAGGCACTGACAGAACACAGTTGGCCAGGCAACGTCCGGGAACTGGAAAATACTGTGGAGCGGCTGGTGGTCTTTGCACGAGACAAGACCATTACCACACACGACCTTGCCTATTCCAATACAGTGCTATCGAGTGTGCTTACAAGGGAACCGCTTCGCCTGGAGGAAATGGAACGTTTGCACATTGAGAAAATCCTTCAGCGCACGGAGGGAAACAAGAGCCAGTCTGCCCGATTGCTTGGTATTGACCGCAAGACCCTCAGAATCAAGATGAAAAAACATCAAATCCCGGCAAACGCATCTGCATAAGGAGTGGGATCTGTAAACTACCCCAATGTTTCATTCAGCCCAGCGTCCTGTCAGCTATGTGATGTCGCAAGGATGACCGCATTCGATTCATTTCGCACCAATATCACAAAACAAACCAAAACGTTGTCCCCACGTCCAGATCCGATTCTACCCAGATACGTCCACCGTGTCTGTGAATTATCCGTTGAACAATTGTCAAACCAACCCCTACGCCTTCGTATTCCTCTGCACGGTGCAAGCGATGAAACGAGATAAAGAGCTTGTCAGCATATTTCATATCAAAACCCACACCATTATCTCTTACGTGAAACACTGTCTGTTCATCTTTGGTCTCAAAACCCAGTTCGATTTCTGCTGTTGCCCGGTTTCTGGTGAATTTCAGGGCGTTGGAAAGCAGGTTCACAAAAATGACTTGCATAAGATTTGGATCAGCAAGAGCAGGTGGACATTGGTGAAGAGTCAAATTCACCTTCCGTTCCTTCCATTCATCTTCCAGCGTTTTGTAGGCTTCTCTGGCAATAGTTTGCAGGTTAACCGTTTTCTTTTCCATTGGATGGCGGCCGATACGGGAAAGGTTCAGCATGTCATCTATCAATCGCCCCATATTCTGTGTGCCTGCTCTCACTCGCTGAAGGTAGTGTTTTGCCTTTTCGTCCAGAGCATCCCCGTAGTCTTCCAGCAGTACCTGGGAAAAACCATCAATACCTCTAAGAGGCGCTCTGAGGTCGTGAGAGACTGAATAGGAAAAAGCCTCTAATTCCTTGTTCATGTCAACAAGGTCTTGTTCACTCTTGCGGAGCAATTCATTTCTTCTAAACAGTTGTTTGTTCGTGTTAAGCAATTCCTGTTCTTTTGCCTTTAGCCCTTCCAGGGCTGTGTTCAATTCTGATGTTCGCTCAGCCACTCTAATCTCCAGTTTTTCGTTTATTGCTCTGAGTTCCTTTTCCAATCCTTTCAGTTCGGTAACGTCAACAGCTATTCCCAGAGAAGTCAGCCTACCCTTGATATCAAATGGAATTTTATGTGTTTGCAATACTCTCACATTCCCGTTTCTATCGGTAAATAATTGTTCAGGTATTACTTTGGATTTTCCTGTTTCGATCACATCGAGATCATCTTTCAAAAGCCGTTCAGCTTCCTCAGGCGACATTTCTCCAAGTAAATCCACAAACGATTTTCCAACCACCTGTTCCGCAGTAGCACCATATATTTCCAAAAGCATCTTGTTAGCAAAAATCAATTGCCCTTCTTTATCTATAGCAAATATCATGTGGGGCAAGGCGTCCATAATTTGACGAAGCTGCCTTTCTTTTTCCCGCAGATCGTTTTCCACACGTTTGCTCTTTTCGAACAATTCGGCATTTTCTATTGAAATTGCGGCCTGAGCAAGAAGGATTTGAAGAATCTCAAGGTAATTTTCTGTAAAGGCGCCCGCAACCAGGTTGTTTTCCATATAGAGCACCCCAGCAGTACCTTCCGTTCTTCGGAAAGGGATGCAAAGGATCGACTTTGGCTTATTCTTCGCGATGTATGAGTCCCTGGAAAAGCGATCCGACTGAGAGGCGTCGCTGATAATTATATGTTCTCCATTCCGTATAACATATCGAATAACGCTTTTTGATAAAAAACTACTGTCCTCAAGAGCTACAGATTGCAATACTTCAATGGCTTTTTCTTCGGCGCTTGCCGATGCCTCAATTCTCAGATCTCCATTAGTGCGGAGAAGAAGATAGCCACGTTGTGCTCCGGCGTTTTCAATAATAATATTCATTAACTGTGTCAGTAGTTTTTCCAAACTTATTTCTTTAGAGATAGCTTGCGATGATTTTACAACCGATGCGATATCCAGCACTTGATCTGCTACAGTTGGGGCTATGGTAAAATAGCGGAGGTTAGTAGACTCGCCAGTCCGAACAACATTTCCATATTTTTGCAAAACATTGTCTGCCTTACGCCTGGCATGCCACTTCACGTATCCCTCCCATGCTCGCGTCAAGTAAATGCTTGCGAAGTGCTCTTTTTTTCTTTCCATCCAGAACCTTCCAGCCAACTCATTGGCAATTGCTTCGTTCTGGATGAACCCGCCCGCTCCGGCAGACTCAATGGCTATGTCATAGTAGTTCATTGCCTTTAGATCATCCCCGCACAGCCTTGAGATTTCAGCTTCTATTAATGCGTACTTGTGATAGAAATTTTCCTTCCCGTTTTCCGACCATTCCAGGAATCTATCTCTTTCTTCCTTAAGTCTTCCCATTCTATCCTTTTCATATCTTTTTACTATACTCTCCTCACCACCAGCCAATGTGAGCGCATAAAAAAAGTAATACTCAGGGACCTCGACGTGAAAGACCGACGACCAAAGAAGACTATTTGCCCGCTTTGCAGCTTCCATCGCATCTTCATAATTATCGGACATGTATCGGGCCTGAAGCTTTCGTATGTAATACCAGCATACAGTGATAGACATCCGATTGCTATTTAGGTGTTTCTCGAACTCTTCTTCAACAAAACCTCTATAGCTAAAAGATGAGAAGTTTTCTGTATATCCACGTAGATTCTGGATGAGGCATTGCTGGCTGGTAATAATATCCACAATTTCTTCAAATCCTGTTTTTCTCACGTAATTGAGACGTTTTTCGGTTTCTTCGTAGACTTTGTCGAGCGGCTCGCCTACCGCAAGCAGAACTGTAATTATATGATTGCAGCAATAGCAGGAATACGTTTTATCTCCGGTTTCCAACGCGGCCTTAAATCCGTCATAAAGATAGTCAAGATCGGTCCTTAAATGATTAATGTAAAAATTGACATTATTTCCAAAGCTCAAGCACACTTTGGCCTTGCTTTCAATCATGTTGGTTTTTTCCATCAAATCATAGCCTATTTTTCCTATTCTGTAACCTTCCTCGTACTTTTTGAATTCAGAACAGAGTATAGCACCGAAATAGGCATATCCATTAGGAGAGCCTATGGTATTCCCATACGTAAGGCTGATATTTACCATATAGCAGAATTCCAGGCACAAAAGATTCTTGTCAGTAAACAATGCCGGCGGCATGAGAGCCGAAAGTATTTGCATAGCCATGTTCATATCGGGATTTGTCATTCGATGCAGGTCAAGAATGGCTTCCAGAGGCCTATTTCCCATATTTTCTCTGAATTTGTTGTATTGCTCCATCACTTCTGTCCAATCAGGATGCGCGGAGATATCTATCCCCAGTAGCGCTAAACCTCTAATAGCGCTTTCGACAGACTTATCATTCTCTCCTCTGGTTGTGTGTAGATCCACTTTTAACAGGTAGGCTCTGGCCTTTTCTCTGTACCCTTTTGCTTTTTCCAGAACAGTGACAAGTAACTGTTCTGTGGTATCAAGGTGTGTTACGAGAAACTCACATTTCGCCAGAGTGAGGTGCAGGGAGAGCGCCGTTTGATAATCTCTTTCCCACCCATTTATTCCCAGCAACTGAATCCCTTTGCCCAAATATTGAATCGCTGTTTCGTAGGCAGCAGAGTCTGCGGCTTTTATTCCCGCCTTGAGATTCAGCTCCGCAATTGTCTGTTTTTCTTTTTCATCTGTGACTAATTCAAGGCCATGGTTGAATTGATGGATAATATCAAAAATATGTTCCTCCACTTCTTCTTCTGGCAGGGCCTTCAACCATTCTCTTCCGATAGCAAGGTGGAGTGCTTTTCTTATGCTTTCAGGAATAAGAGAATACGCCCCTTCCTGGACACGGTCATGGGCAAATTTGATATTTTTCCCCGCGTCTATGAGCATGTTGACATTTAACGCAGGGTGAAGCACAGAGAGCATTTTTTCCATTCTTTTGCCAGTAGCTATCGACAGTGTTCCTTTTGTAAAAGAACTCCCCAGGCAAGATGCTGTTTTCATCAATTCGCAGGTGGCTTGGGGTAAGTCGGTTATTCTTCCAGCCATAAACTCCGCGACATTGTCAGACGCTTGCATCTGTTCTATTTCCTTTATGTTCCATGTCCAGCCGGATGAGTACGCGAACATTACCATTTTTTTCATATAAATAGAGTGGAGTAGCGCTTTTAGAAAAAACGGATTGCCCTCTGTCTTTTGATATAAGAGGTCGGCTAAATATGCCGATTTGTGTAAGGAAGACTTTAGCGTGTCGGCGACCAACTGATTTACCGCCTGAGGGCTTAGAGGATACAAGCTCATCTCTTCCACGATATCAGTTCTCTCCTTGATTTTTTCTATGGCCAGCGCCGTAGGGTGCATCGGGCTCACCTCGTTACTCCTGTACGCACCTATGATGAGCAAATTTGTGCTGAGTGGATTACTTGCCAACAAAATCAAGAGCTTGAGGCTTGCCGCATCTGCCCATTGCAAGTCATCCAGAAATATAACAAGAACTGTTTCTTCGGTAAGGACAGACATAAACTGCAAAAAGGCCAAATTGAATCTATTCTGGGCATCCGCTGCTCCAAGTTCCGGAACAGACGGCTGCTTTCCTATAATAGACTCGATTTCCGGGACAACATCGATGACAACCCTACCGATTTTCCCGAGGACTTGAAGCAGTCTCTTTTGCCAGGAAGCGATTATTTCATCGCTTTCACACATGATTTGCCCGACCCATTCTCGAAATGCCTGAGAAAGTGCGCTGTATGCCATGCCTTTATTGAGCTGATCAAATTTTCCCCAGACGAAAAAACCTCCATTTTCAGCAACGGTCTTTTTGACTTCATGAACTAACGACGACTTTCCGACGCCAGAGTATCCTGAAACCAGCAATATCTCCGCCTGTCCCTTGGCAACACGGTGAAAAGCCTTTAGTAATGTTCTGATTTCCTTTTCTCGTCCGTAGAGCCATTCTGGAATTTGGAACTTCTCGGAGATATCTTTCCTGCCGAGAGGAAAATCTTCTATGTGTCCGGCTGTGCAAAGTCGCCTTTCGCATTCTTCCAGGTCAGCCAGGATGCCATTCGCGCTCTGATATCGATCTTCCGGAGCTTTTTCCATCAGTTTCATAACAATATTTGATACAGGTTTGGGTATATCAGGATTATGCACATGTGGAGGTTGCGGCTGTATTGCAATATGAGCGTGGAGCAATTCCATTGGAACCCCGCTCCCAAAAGGTAACACGCCTGTTAACATTTTGTAAAAAGTTATTCCCAACGAATAGAAATCCGCTCTATAGTCCATGGCTTTGTTCATGCGTCCTGTCTGTTCAGGAGAAATATAGGCCAGAGTCCCTTCCGTTTCGCGTGGATTCAGAATTTGACAGATTTCTCTTTGCAAATGTGATGAAATTTCGAAATCTATGTATTTTGCCACTTGTGTTTTTGGATCAATAACAATGTTATGACAATTTATGTCTTTGTGAACGATATTGTTGTGGTGGATGACATCTAATCCCCTCGTCAGCCCGGTAGAGATTCTCAAAAACGACATAATATCTAACCCCGTTCGTGGGATCATGGCTTCTAAAGGAATTGCATCGAAATCTTCAACTATTATTGCAAGCCCATGCCTATGAGCGATGAGTTCGTAATATTTGATGATATTGTCATGAACAAGCTGCCCCCCTATTTCATATTCATTCTGGTATCTCTGGATATCGTAATCACTGGGGAAATCACTACTATGCATCTTAATTACTACTTTACGACTGTCTTTTGTTCTCTTGGCACGAAATAGAGTGGAACGTCTGCCTATATAGAGCTTTGAAATTATTTCATAATTTGGTACTGTATTCATGGTCTCTTTCCCGCTTCATTAGCAAAGATTCAAGAGTCAGCTCTCAACATTCAACACCTTTGTCACAAGAAATCTTTCCCTGAAAAAAAACACTAATCCCTTCTTTTTCCAGGCATCCTTCATTCACCAGTTTACACTTTTTTCGAAAAAGCGTGTATTATCGAACTGCATGGCGATGTCCAAACTGGAAATTCGAAATTTGAAATTAGGTAACGCAGCTACATTTTTGGGTTTTTCCTAATTTCAAATTTCCCATTTCAAATTTCATTACCAAAACAGAAGATCAACAAAGTGTAAACTACTTTTGACTTGTCGTGAAGGATGCCTTTTTCCACATTTTTTTTACAAGAACGTCAGCCACAAGCACGCCGTCAACTTGCCCCTTTTGCAAATCTTTTAAGGGAACGGCTATCGTCATAAACGGCTCACCAGTGGTCGCATCCAGCCAGACAGGACTGTAGTAGGTCTTGCCCTCTTTTTGGGGAATCAGAAACTCCTTCCTTTTGGATCGATCGCACAAGTCATCGGTCGTGATTGTCTTCAAGCGAGACTGGCGGACGCGCTCCCTGCCGTCGGAGTCGAGCAAAGTCAGTTCTGAAAACGCCTTTTGACGAGCCTGAAGCACGCCAAGAAGATCACGCTGCTCCCGGGGCGTTAGCACGCGAAGATCATAAATATCCACTGCCATGCGTAAATCATTTTCCAGACCGTGAACAAAGGACGAGAGTTCGACTGAGATGCGCAGGGCGACTTCCTGTTGCAAGCGCACGGCGTCCTGTCGCAGGCTTTGAAAGCTCTGCCAGGTGAGAAACACCCCCACGAGCAAAAGGGGGCCAATAGCCAAACCGATAAAGGCGAGGGTCAGTCGGGATCGAATGGACTTGCGCATAATAAACGTCTCGGGATTTCTACAACTCATTCAAATTGTAGATCTTTTTGTGGAGCTGAATTTATGCCATTCACATACTCCATCACTCCAATACTCCAATTTGGGGCGAAGCCCCTAATTGATGATATTGTCTGCCTGTCGCAGAATCCTGTTCGGGGTAAATGGTGTCATTATGTTGCGTGTTTTGTTATGTTGTGAGTATTTTGGATCTACTTCCCTGTTTTTTTAAAAACTGTATTTCCTTTGAATCTAATTCTTATTCTTGTGTTATTTTGCACAGTTAGCTATGTCGCAAGTAGTTAGATTCTTTTTTGTTGGTTTATTCACC
>MAXP01000127.1 GCA_001751085.1 Desulfobacterales bacterium C00003060
CCTTTGCCCTGCTGCACCGGCAACGCCCCTGCCGCTTGTTGATTCTGGGTGAAGGCAGTCGCCGTGCAGAGTTGCAGGCTTTGGTGCAGCGCCTCGGTGTCGGTGCTGATTGCCGTTTGCCGGGGTACTCACCAAATCCTTACCCATTCATGGCGCAAGCCAGTGTGTTCGTGGTCTCTTCTGCCTGGGAGGGCATCGTGAACGTGCTCACCGAAGCTCTGGCGCTGGGAACCCCGGCGGTGGCTACAGACTGCCCCAGCGGCCCGCGGGAGATACTGCGTAACGGGGAGTTGGGGCTGCTGGTCCCGGTGGGAGACGACGCAGCCCTGGCAGATGCCATTCAGGCTACCCTCGAACATCCGCCGGAGGCCGCACGCCTGCGCGCGGGAGTTGCCGCTTATACCCTGGACGCCAGTGTCGATGCCTATTTGCAAGCTCTGGGGGTTGCCATTCGCTGATTTCTTCAGAAGAGTGATGCGATCAGCGCTTCCCTGATCGATTCCCGGGAATCGGCCTATTCAAAACTGTAGCTGAGCAGTTCGATGTCCTGTTGAAAGTGCGCGGCGACTTTCGTGGCTAGAGCGTCAGTGTAATAACCCCGGTAATCCTTGTCGCGATCAGTTGCTTTGCGCCGGTGCGGTAAAGCGGGGGTTTGAATGCCGATGTGTTCGCAAATGGCATTGAAGTCGTCATGAAGGTTCTCATAACGACCGATAAAGTCGGTTAACAGCTTGCCGTGCAAATCAACGAGATAGTCTGACTGCTGCTCGATCGAGGTGTCAACGTGGAACTGGTAGGGGCGTTCCGAGTCGAGTTTCCAGTGGATGAACTGCTCGAAGTTGTTGATGTGCGTCAGCAGATGAGGGCGTTCCCGGCGGATGTGATGATAGGAGCTGACCTGAAGATCCCAGGGGTTGCGAACAATGGCAAATTTGAACAATTGCTCGAACAACTCCTGCGGCAGCATCTCTTTGGCGGCGATAATTTTTGCGTGACGCGGAAACTTGGCACCGATGCGATGGCCCGTCATCGAACTCAATCGGCTGCAGATCAATTGTGGATAAAAGTAGGGGTCTCTCCAGCGCAAAGGCTGCAATGCTGCGCGTATGCTTGTTCCTCCGGTTTTGGCGACGTGCACAAATAAAAATCGATGGTGATTGGATAACAGCATAGGATCAGCCTCTAAGTTGCAGTTGTTCTATATACTGCTTTGTACAATGGGCGATGGTGAAGCGTTCACAGGCCTGTTGCAACAGCGATTCCGATTGCGGGTTGTCCAGCGTTTCAGCCATAGCTTTTGCCAGCGCCTGGGCATCCCCCACGGCTGTCAGTTTACCAAATCGATTATCCATGAGAATTTCGCTGGGGCCGCTCTTGCAATCTGTCGAGACAACGGGTGTACCTACGGCCATCGCTTCCGCTAGAACGAGACCGAACCCTTCCCAGGCTGAAGAGAGCACAAATAGCTGTGCTTTCGCCATATAGGAGAAGGGGTTTAGGGTGAAGCCGGGAAAGAAGATGTCATCGCTAATGCCCAGTTTATTACTCAGTGCCTGATATGCTCCGAGCAGATCGCCTTTGCCAAGAATGATCAGTCGGCATGGGCGCTGTTTACGCAGCAGGGCAAATGCCCTGATCAAGGTAATGAAATCTTTCTGGATGTTAAAGCGTCCGGCCGCAACAATAACTGGTGTGCCATCGGATTGGTTTAGCCAGGGATGATCTACCGGTTCATTAGCGAGAGATGTCAGCTCATCGGTAACCACTGGATTGTAGATAACCGAAAGCTTGCGGGGATCCATCCGGGTGATATGCAGTATATCGTCTGCTACCCCCTGGGAGACGGCAATAATATTATCGGCACGGTGATAGAGTTTACGCATTGAGGCAAGCCAAATGACGCGTTTGGCCCACAACTTATGTTTGAGGAATTCCGAGGTGTGTGTATGGAGCTGTCCCACAATTCTGGTGTTTACTTCGCTGACTTGTTTGGCCCGAATCGCCAGTTTAAGGGCGCGGTGTTTGGCTGCCAGCAACACGTCGGGCC
>MAXP01000128.1 GCA_001751085.1 Desulfobacterales bacterium C00003060
GCTGAAGATTAAGCGCCCAACGGCTCCACGGCAGGACATCCTCGATCAGTCTACCACGATAGGCGGGTGAAAGGTCTCGCGGAAAGTTCAATCCCACACAAGAGAGCGTGTTCTCATCACCAGCCGACGCACGGCTGATGAAATCCTCAATCTCTGCAATCTCTGCCTGAAGTAATTCCTCGGAGGGAAGCGGCGCCAGTGGTACCTGCACCTTTTCACACAAATAGTCCAAACCGTCTCGTTGTGATGGCTGAAGATGGTCCAGTGCCTTGATATAACTCTCGCCAAGCAGACGTCCAAAGTATTCTGCCCGTTCGACCCCGCCGCGAAACATCTCCTTAGAATTCACATCACCGGCGCATCCTTGCAGAAATCCAACCGGCAGTGGCGCTTCGGGCGAAAGATGTTCAGCTACCATGTTTGCAGCCACCTGAGGCCACTCGCCAAAGACAACCGGCCTCTCGGGGTGATAGCTGGTCACCGGATGTCCGGTGAATTGAACCAGCGCAGTGATTGGTTTGCCAGCTTCGTTTTTCAACACGACGACCGGTGCTTGCTTGTCGATGTCGCCACAAAAGTCTTTGCCCAACAGCAGGCGATCTTCCTC
This sequence comes from Desulfobacterales bacterium C00003060, assembly GCA_001751085.1. Taxonomy (GTDB): domain Bacteria; phylum Desulfobacterota; class Desulfobacteria; order Desulfobacterales. The sequence goes on from MAXP01000128.1 coordinate 608, forward strand.
GCGCATAAAGTAGGTTGAGCCATCAGCCCGGCGACCTTTGCGATTATAGGTGATTCTACCTTCCCGACCCTCTGCCCACCAGACAGTAACCGGCTGAAGCATCCCGGGCAGGCGCTTCGCACAAGTTTGCAACTCATGGAGCAGATCCTTACCGACAGGCAATAGTTTCGGCTCCGGCACATCGCCGGGAGTGGATCGATAGATTGGGATGATATTGCTTGCCGGAAGAACACCACTATGATTGTGCGATGAGAATAACAGAACATGTGAAACCGGCAGGTTTAGATCTTCTGCGAGTACACGGCGGTAGAAATCACTCACGTTCAGCGCATTTATCGTAGCAAAATCGGTCGCCACCAAACACAATCGCAATTCACCATCCTCCAGAAGTGTCACGGTCGTCTTCAGCGGTCCGCACACTTTTTCAACTACCGCTCCTATCTTACTATGAGTCGGTCCCAAAGACTGAGGCGTTATTGCGAAGCGAATTGAAGCGGCCCGGAGCCGGGGTTTTTCCACTGCCCCGTTAATTGTTGTGTTCTGTTGCGCAGTCAAGGTCATCCAGCTTAAGCAAATCATTCCAGCAATGAATACTACTGGATTCAACAATTGTCTGTCTCGAGTAAATAGTGTTATCATTCTTTCAAGACTCAGATTAAAACTATTTCGGAAATTTCAAATGCCATGAACACTGGCTGCAACAACAAAGACCGTTCTGGTTGAAAATTTCACCAGCTTTAAACAGGTTTGGATGGCGGTCGTTGGCTTTGCAAAGTGCCCACTCTTTGCCATGCGCTTTATAATAACCGGTAAAGGCAGGACAATCTTCTCTGACTATACCCGGATCATGACTTGCAAAATCAATCTTTTCGGGCAGTTCTTTTGTGCCGTTTTTCCAGGCTCGCAGCATTGCTGCACCCTTTTGCATAGCGTCAACTGCCAGATCGTCACTTGTTCTGTCCGGGGGACGTACAGTAAAGCAGTATGGATCGTCCGCCATTATCGTTGCCATAAACTTTTGAAAATCACGAGCTCTTATAAGCCCGGATGTGCCCTTGCCTACACTGGTAACTTTCATTATCCCGGCAGCTTTGGCAACCTCCTCCATTATCCCTGGAAATTCATATTGAATTCTTCGTCCATGTGTGCAGTAGGAAAGATGCCTTGTTTTCGGATGATAATACCCCAGGTAAGGAACATTGAGCAAATCTTCATAATAGTGCCACAACGTAATTGTATTTACCATCACCCCGAGACATACAATGCAGCCGTTTTCCTCCACCAGTGTTTCAAAAGGGTTTCCCCGTCCGCATGGTGTTTTTGCCTGGTAATTATTCTTTACGAATAATTCCGCTTTTGCTCCCAGGGCACCCCAGGAATGTGTAGGATGGCAGCTCCGAACCGAGCCGGGTCGCTTTCGAAAAACCTCCGGTATGATACCTTCTTCGCCAGGTTCCTCACTGGGACAAAGCTCCAATTCGCCTTTGCAGTGGTTACAGTATTCCATGCCATGCCGGTCTTTCCAGAGATTGTTACCGGCAAAAGCCGGAAAAATCATGGTGCCTTCCGGGCCAATTGCACTCAGGAGAGCATCTACTACAGTTTCAGCGCCGTTCTCGACTGTCCCTAATGAAGAGAGGGAGCTGTGAAGCATTACAGAATCGCCGTTGCATATACCTAGCTCTTGTAAATCTTTTATTAATCTTTCCTTTGTTACGTACTTCATTGAACACTCTTTTAAAGTACTATTTGTTAAGTCTCATTCTTTAGCGCATAGTTCGTCTATAAGGGATATACAGTTGCCAATT
>MAXP01000129.1 GCA_001751085.1 Desulfobacterales bacterium C00003060
GAGCAAGTACCGCTAACGGAAGCCGACGAATTTACCGGTGAACCCGGGTATTCTGCAACTTTATACGAAACGGATTATGCTCATCGAAAGCCATATTGTGATGTCTTATTGAACGGCAGTGCCTATGCACCGCGAGGTCAACTAACTAAGTCGGTTCGTGTGACCATGCGCGTTGGAAGGATGAGCAAATCCTTTAATGTGGTCGGTGATCGGATCTGGGATCGCAATATTCTATCGGTAACACCAACGCCTCATAGACCTTTCGTTAGAATGCCGATCAGCTACGACCGAGCGTATGGCGGAGCAGACAAACACCCGGATAAACCTGAAAAGATCAAAACCTACACTAAAAATCCAACCGGCATTGGGTATTATCCATACTCAAACGGAAAGCACCTCAAGGGAAAACCACTGCCAAATACCGAAGAGATCGGGAAACCAATAAAAAGTAAAAATGGTAAGTATCTCCCAATATCTTTCGGTCCATTAGGTCGTAATTTTGCTTCCCGTGTTGTTTATGCTGGCACCTATGATCAAAACTGGCTCGATAACGTGATACCGTTTTGGCCAAACGACTTCGATTACCGGTACTTCCAGGCAGCGCCACCGGATCAGCAGATCCCATACCCAAAAGGCGGTGAACCGGTAATTCTACAAAACTTAAGCCCTGAAGGATTAATCAAATTTCAAATTCCCCGGGTGTTCATGCCGGTTATTTTTATTCCTTTTCGTAGCGAAGATATTATTAAGGAGGCCATTATCGACACTGTATTGATTGAGCCAGAAAACAATCGATTCATGCTCACCTGGCGGGTGTCGCTGCCGCTCAAAAAAAATTGCTTTGAATTGCAACAAGCCATTGCTGGTGAAATGCCTCGTTCGTGGCACTGGGAAAGAAAAGCAGCGGCGGAAGGGAAACCTTATTATAAGGGTATCTCTGAGTACATTAAATCCAAAACCGCAAAATAAAAGAGGTGGCCACTTAATAATTGTCTATTCTATTAGTTTCGAAGGAATTGCTTCGAGTTGTGACAAGTGATCGAAAAGGAAATGCCTTATTCTTGGTATGTCAAGCACAGGGTAAAAAGACTGCTGGAAAACCGTATTATCATAGCCTGTCTGATTTCATCAGATCCAAAAGGGGTTTTCAACAATAGAAGAACTGGAGAAATCACTTTGTTATCTATCACAGCAAGTGGGCTTGTTACCGCTGTAGGTTTCAACACGTCAGCCAGCCTCGCGGCGATTCGTGCAGGCATCAGCGGTGCAAAACAAATTGGCCTCTGGGACCGGGAGTCTGGGGAGCTTATTACTGCCGCGAAAGTCTTCTTGCCGCATTGGTGGGAGGGACTTGGAAAGCTGGCTGATCTTGTAGCGCCCGCCGTTCGTGAATGTTTGAGTGCTGCGCCCAATCCCGATGAGGAAATCCCTATTTTGCTTGGGGTCGCCGCTCCCGACCGCCCTCACCGTATGGAGGGGCTGGATGATCGGCTCTTGGACGAGGTCGAGTATAGATTAGGGTTGAAACACCACCCTGCCTCAGCGGTAATTAACCGAGGCCAGATCTCCACTGTAGTCGGAATTCAACAGGCTCGCCAATTGATCGAAGAGAACCGGGCAACGTATTGCATCGTTGCGGCAGTAGACAGCTTTCTGCAGCAGCAGGTGGTTGAGGTCTATCTGGACCGACGCAGGATTCTGACGTCGAGCAATTCGAACGGGTTCATACCAGGGGAGGCCGGGTCAGCGGTGCTAGTCGCCAGAACCGAATCTCGGTCGGTCGCCTCGATAGAGATCCTCGGGATCGGTTTCGGCAAAGAGCATGCGACAATCGAATCTGAGACCCCGTTCCGTGCTGAGGGCCTTGAAAAAGCGATCCGTCATGCTCTCGCTGAAGCCCGGATGGACATCTATGACGTCACCTACCGAATCACTGACCTAAACGGAGAGCACTACAAATTCAAGGAAGCAGCGTTCGCGCTCATGCGTTTCGAACATGAGCCTGTCAAAAAAGAGTTCCAACTGTGGCATCCGATAGAGTGCATCGGCGATCCGGGCGCTGCGATCGGTCCATGTGTACTGTCCTGCGCGCTACATGCAGGTCAGAAGGATTACGGACGTGGCGAGGTCGTGCTCTGCCACTTTGGAAACGATGATGGCGAACGGGCTGCGGTTGTGACTCGCTATGCCAGAGGAATTAGTTAGGAATGGGCGCGAACGTATTTGCCAACGGAAGGGAGGTTTCGGCCAAGAAAGCCGGCAACAGAATCAGCGGTGCCATGCCGGATCCTTGTTTGTCCCCCCCTTCGCCCCCTG
>MAXP01000130.1 GCA_001751085.1 Desulfobacterales bacterium C00003060
GAATTTTTCAAGAATATGGCTGATCAATATTGTCTTAGCGCTGTTTGCAGTCTGTTTCGGGATAAAGGCCTACAGGGTCTGGTTCGAGGGAGAAACGACCGCTCTGGAAATGCAGGCTGTCGAAAGGACGAAGCCTCAGCCCAAGAAAAAAATCGTGAAAAAAAGGATACCCCCTGAGTCTGACTATGCGGCGGTTGTCGAAAAGAATCTGTTTTCCCTGGACAGGACAAGTCTCAAGCAAGAAGAATTTGCAAAAGAGTCCAGCGGTCAGCAGGTCAAGGTATCCTTGAAAGAGATTATCCTGTATGGTGTGGTTATCATGGATGATTATCAAGCGGCCCTTATCAGCGATCTCAGGCAGGGTCGTGACCGGAAACGAACCCCCCGTCGTACCCCGAAGGCCGCCGATAGACGGACACAATGGGTTAGAGTGGACGACACAATGGGTGATTTTAGGGTGACCGACATCAAGAAGGACAGGATCTTGTTGGCAGAAGGTGCCAAGGAGTATGAAATCCTCTTGTATGACCAGAATAAGCAGAAGAGACGAGTGGCGGTGAAAAAGGACGCAAAGCCGACAGTGATTAGCACGGCAGGGAAAAGCAGAGCGCCCCGGCCCAAAGCTCCAACAAAGAAACGACCCACTAGAGATAGGAGGCCCGTAAAGGTGAATACGAAACGGTAAACACCGTTTTTGGGGAAATCTCGGGTATAGTTGACTATAGATGACTAAACGGAATGTAGACGGAACGTTGTTGCTTTTCGGAGTGGTATTGCTTGCCTTCGTCTTTGGGGCAGGCTGCGCAGGAAACAAATCCCAGGTCAGGGATGAGGGTGTTAAGGCCGAAACTGGCCGTGGCGATGTGCCTGCAAAAACAGTCGAAGCGCCAACAAAAAAGACCCTTGCGGACGATGAGGGTGAGTTCGAACTCATTTCCACACCATTTGGCTCCGTGAAGCAACGAATAGATGAGCCCGAAAAAGAGACAAGGACACGCACGCCTGCTGAAGATCTCGCACCTCGGCCTGGGGGAGAGTCCACGGCGTCGGCGACGCCGGCATCAATGTCTGAACCGACCGGTTCTGCTTCCAGGCTGCCTGAGAAACAGAAGGAGAAAGAGGCTGGCGGGGAGATCGGCCAGATTGTCTTTAATTTTGATGATGCCGACCTCTATGAAGTGATCAAGACCATAGCAGAGATTCTAAGAATCAATTACATTGTTGATCCAAATGTCAGGGGGAAGGTGACGATCCATACGGCAGGCGGACTGAGAAAAGAGGACCTTTTTCCTGTTTTTTTCCAGATTCTGGAGGCTAACGGTCTGACCGCTATCAAGGAGGGCAGCCTTTACAATATAGTCCAGCTCAAAGACGCTTCTCGAATGCCGATCACCTCCCGGTTCGGCAGACAGGGACAAGATGTTTCACCAGAGGAAAGAATCGTTATCCAGATCATCCCCCTGAAATTCATATCCGCCAAAGAGATGACCAAGTTGTTGACCCCTTTCATCTCTGCGGGTGGAACCATTATCTCCGGCGACGTCTCAAATACACTGCTGGTGGTTGATAAGGAGTTGAATATCCTGAAGGTCCTCAGGTTGGTAGATGTGTTCGATGTTAATGTCTTTGAAAAGGTCGACTACCGATTTTACCCCCTTAAAAACGTGGATGTCGAGGAAATGGTAAAGGTTTTTCAGGCAATAGGTTCCTCATATGTGACTGCTCACAAAGAGGATATCAAGATGATTGCTATTGAGCACCTGAATACACTGCTTGTTATCAGCACTTACCCTCAGGTATTTGAGAAGGTAGGGGAATTCATCCGTCAACTTGATGTGGCTGATGAAAGTGCCGAGCCGAGGATATACGTTTACTTTGTGAAAAACGGGCAAGCCGAAGACTTGGCCGAGCTTTTGGACGATGTTTTCGGTAAAGATTCCTCAGCAAAGAAAACAGAAGAAAAGTGGGCCAAGGACCGGAAAAAAGAGAAGGCCGAAATGGCTCTACCCCGGAACCCCTTTGCAAGAAAGGCTAAGGAAGAGACCAAGGAAAAGGCTGAGAAAGCGCCTGAAGCAGGCAAAGAGTCGAAAAGTGCCGTGCGAAGTGGAACAAGCGAGACCGCCGGTTCGGGTACTTTAAGGGGTGAGATCAACATCACGGCCGATGAGATCAGGAACGCCCTCGTTATTGAAGCTGTTCCTGCAGATTACCGGATCATTGAAAATATATTATTAAAGATAGATGTCTTGCCCCGGCAGGTGTTGATTGAGGCCATGATTGCCGAGATAAAGCTGACCAAGGAAACTGAACTGGGTCTGGATTGGTGGATCAAGGGAGGCATCAGCGACCTGAGTACCGGCCTTCTGGAGGCGAGTATAGGCCCTACTGGCATTAAGGATAGTATTGGCAGAGTGTACTCCGGACTCAAATTCATGGTTGGCGATACAGGCAAGTGGACCGCTACTCTGTCGGCCCTTGCCAAGAAGGGCAAGGTGAATGTCCTGTCCTCGCCCCATATTCTTGCCTCTGACAACAAAGTGGCCAAGATAGATGTGTGTGANNGAGACTACTATTCAGTACCGGGATACAGGGGTGATCCTTTCCGTGACACCACATATCAACGAGCGTGGTCTGGTAACCATGGAAATCGACCAGGAGGTGAGTGATAAGGGTCCTGATATGGAAGTGGCGGGTAAAAAGTACCCTTCCTTTACCAAAAGGATTATTGAAACCACTCTTACGGTAAGGCATGGCCAGTCGATAGTAATCGGAGGGCTGATCAAGGACAGAAAGAGCAAGGACATAACCGGATTGCCCTGTCTGATCAACATGCCTGTATTCCGGTATATCTTTGGAAAAGAGAGCAAGGAAGTGGAAAAGATAGAACTGATCATCTTGATAACCCCCCATGTAATCGTAAGCCTGGGAGATGTGGATGCCGTCACCGAAGAATTCAAGAACAAGGTTGAAAGTGTCGTGAAGATGTTCGAATAATATCGTTGGGTTAAAGACCCACCCTTACCCTGTATTTCACCTTTACCTCTCCGTCACTGGGGACTTTGACGTCAAACCTTATGGTAAAGGCATTGACCTTCCTGTAGGGGTGGCTGTTGCTTACGACGGCCCAGTTTCCGAACAAAGGTTCCACGATCCCCACTTTGATATCTTTTTTCTTGTGGTTTCTCACTATAACTTCCCACTCTGATTCATGAACCCTGGTGGTAATCTGCCTGTATTCTCTCTGTATTCTCTCGGCCACTACGTCAAAGGCCTCGCCGATTTTCAGCCTGATTTCCTCATCTCTTGGCGTATGTCCTATGCGATCCTCGCCTATAAACTGAAGGCTCCCGTCAGGATCATGCTTGTACAGGCGCATAATCCCTGCCGGCAGCGGCATCCCCATATGATTGTCTTTGGAATTCTTAAATATTACGTACACATTCACCGGCTGTTTCGGGTTTTGATCCCTGAATTGCCTGGTAAAGTAACTCTGGGTGCCGTAAACCAGCAGTTCCTTTTGAATCCCGGCGCCAATAGCTTCAAGCAGACTTACCTGTTTTATCTGCTTGTCCTTTATCGTTGTCTTCCTCTGCAGATTGTATATATGATATTCAAAAAAGGCCTTTTCTTGAAACTGAGGCGCTCCTGCCTGTTTCCTGCTCTTCAGAGCATAAGCCCTGTCTTCAAATTCCTCCTGAACCCGATGAATCTCACCCGCTACCAGCTTTAGCCCTGCATCTTTATAGGTTGCCCCACTCTTGTTATTCAAGGTCACCCAGCCGGATATATCCGCAGATGTATCGTCCTTGTTTAGAACTACAACGTAGTCTGCCTTCCATTTAATATTCTTGGTAAGATAACAGACTTCAAGGTTGTGGGCCTTTTTGCTCTTGTTGTCGCAAAGCCACATGAGGGTCGGCCTCGCTACGAGGTTTTCAGGTATTTCCGGAAGGATCTTATAACCTGGGTGGCCCAGATATATCTCATTGTTTATCTTATAGATCTGCCCCTGATTGTTGCTTAGCAAAGTGGCCTTCACAACGTCCTTTCTGTCCTGAAATTGGTTCCAATCAATGATCTTTATCTTTTTCCCAACGTATTTATCAAGAAGCTTGTCTGCATTCATAAGATCATACTCGTAGTTCTGCTCAAGCACAGTGAAACTATCCGGCAAATTCAGGGACTTTGCATGAACTGTCACAGGCATAATCTGGGAGGCAACGTCTGCGAATCTTAACTCACTTACACCGACCGGGAGTCTAACGTTGCGCATATCCTTTACGAGGCCGAGATTATTGTTATACACCGTGACTTCAACCCCCACCTGGTCATCAATGGTGCTCCTGCATACAGTGTCAGCTTGTGCCATTGCAGATGAAACCAATAGAACCGCCAAACAACAAAAGTAAGCCTTTGTTTTCACTGGGTCTTCCTCCTTTGCTGAAGATCCGCCGCTTCTGTGGCGGATGTGTTTTTAGGATGTGGTTTCCTTTCTACTAATCCTGAACGTTGAACCCTGAACCCTGAACCTGTGAACGCTTACGTGTTGTGAACTAAACGTAATATTATTAGTTTTCCCCTCTTTATGGTTGAAACGCAAGTCATTTCGTGTGAGAATGGCCATCCTTCACGACAAGTCAAAAGTAGTTTACATTTTATTGACCTTCTGTTTTGGTAATGAAATTTGAAATGGGAAATTGGGAAAAACCCAAAAATGTAGTTGCGTTACCTAATTTCGAATTTCCAGTTTGGACATCGCCATGCAATTCGATAATACACACTTTTTCTAAAAAAGTGTAAACTGGTGAATGAAGGATGCCGCAAAACCCACATTTTTTACGAGGCTTTCGGGGATCCAATTTCAGTCTTTTCCCTAACCCTGAACCTGTGAACGGTTACTAAACAAGATATCCGCACTTGTTAAGAAAAGTGCCGGGAGGAATGCCAAAATGAAGATTGGTCTGATGAATAACCCTTCTGCATCTATCTACGATGAAATCGTCTTATTTGGTGAGGCCCATTATGATTTCCTAGACCTTACGATCGAAGGACCTGACGCCCTGGATCCGGATCCGGAAAGGGTTGTTGCACTCCTCGACCAATATGGTCTCTCTGTTGTGGGGCACACCGATCCATGCCTTCCGTATGCCTACCCCATCAAATCTGTGCGTGATGCCTGTTTTCAGGAACTGGAACGCTGTGCCAAGATCTTTTCTGCCATAGGGGCAACGATCATGAATATACATCCCTGCTATTGCTGTCCTCCAGCTATGAACCAGGAGCTGGTGCAGTTGAATGTCGAGGCACTAAAACCCCTTCAGGCGATGGCCTCATCCTACGGGCTTATCCTTGTTCTTGAGAATTTCAAGGCCCCGTTTGATTCTGTCTCTACGTTTGCCAAGCTTATGCAAGAGGTTCCAGGACTCGAAGTCCATCTCGATCTTGGTCACACTAATTTCGGAACAGACGATGGCGTGACTTTTTGTGCGTTTTTTGGTAGCCACATCAAGCATGTGCATTTCTCAGATAATAGATCAACGGATGATCATCACATGCCCTTAGGGGTTGGAAACGTTGACTGGAACAAGCAAGTGTCTGCCTTGAAATCGATCGGATATGATGGCACCATCACCCTGGAGGTATTTTGCGATAACAAGGGCGTGCTATTCCAGTACTTAGAGATCAGCCGGAGGCTTGTGCTGGACCTCTGGAATCAATAGAAGGATAGGAACATGTGATGGCTGGTTATGAAACTTCAGAAAAACAGATGTGCAGCCTAACTCCGCAATCCCAAATCCGAAATACTATAGAAGGAGTATGTGACTTATGGAAAAAAGACAATTTGATATAAGAAAACTGGGGGTTGAGACAAAGGGCAAGATTATGGCTGACCTTGATATTGGGAGCCTGGTCACCCATGCGGTTAGAAAGGGCGAGGGCGAACTGAGTCGCCGGGGCACCCTGGTCATCAAGACCAGGGAGGACCACCCAAAGTACGGCCACGGCAGGCATACGGGCAGGTCTCCGCAGGATCGCTTTTTTGTGGACCATGAGGAAATCCATGACAATATTGATTGGCAAATTGTTGATTCCAAATCAAAACAGGCCATCAATCAGCCGATCAAACCCGAGGTGGCACTCCGGCTTTGTAAGCAAGTTACCAAGTACCTGAGCGCCCAGCCTGAGCTGTACCTGCAACACCGCCTGGTCTGTGCGGACCGCATGTACGGATTTCCGTTATACTTTCTGACCGAATCCCCTGCGTACGCCCTTTTTGCCAACAACCTGTTCCGAGACCTTCCCGTCACGACCAAAGATATCCCGAACAAACCGATCTCTGTCCTTTTTGCGCCTGGATTCAAACTTGAAGATCCCCAAAAATATGGTGTCCATTCAGATGGTTTCGCCATTATTGACTGTTTGAATCAAATGATCTTCGCCGGGGGGCTTCGTTACTGTGGTGAGGCCAAGAAGGCTGTTTTTGGCCTGCTGAACTACCTGCTGCCCTTCATGGACGTATTTCCTATGCATTGTGGTGCCAACAAAGGGGAAGATGGGGCAGTGGCCCTGTTTTTTGGACTGTCCGGCACAGGCAAGACATCCCTTTCGGCTGACCCTCACCGCAAACTCATAGGAGACGATGAACACGGCTGGTCCCCCTACGGTGTCTTCAACTTTGAAGGCGGCTGTTATGCAAAACTGATCAGGCTTGATCGGGTCAAAGAGCGGGATATCTGGAGTGCTGTGAGAAAATTTGGAGCCCTGGCAGAGAATGTGGTCGTCAATGAAGAAGGAGGTCTGGATCTGCAAGACGCCTCTATTACCGAAAATACGAGGGCTGCCTATCCGTGCAAGTATATCGATAATGTCAGTTTTACGGGGGTGGGAGAACATCCAAAGGTGATATTTTTCCTGACCGCCGACGCTTCCGGGGTGTTGCCGCCGATTTCCAGGCTCACCGCGGAGCAGGCCATGTATCATTTTCTGTCGGGTTACACAAGCAAACTGGCAGGAACCGAGGTGGGGATCAAAGAACCAGTACCAACCTTTTCCCCGTGTTTTGGCCTCCCATTCATGCCCCTGAAGCTTCTAACCTATGCTGAACTTTTGGGTAAACGCCTCAGAGATCATGGCACCAGGGTTTATCTCGTAAACACCGGATGGACAGAAGGCCCCTTTGGTAAAGGTCACAGAATCAATATCGTTCACAGCCGGGAGATGATCGCTGCAGCCATCCGAGGGGAACTGGAGCATGCCCAGACAGAACGACATGAAGACCTGGGCCTTGAGATGATCACGAGCTGCTCCGGCATACCGGATCCCATCATGCTGAGACCCTGGAAGACATGGGGAAACGTGGCTGAATACCGCGACAGGTCCAGAGAACTGGCCATCCATTTTGCCAACAACTTCAAGCAAAATTTTCCAAATGCGCCGGCAGAGATAGCTAATGCCGGACCCAGATTGCAGGGTTCGCCGGATCGTTGATTTGTTAATTCGTAGGCGTTCACGGGTTCAGATGTTCAGATGTTCAGGGGTTCAAGGTTCCATCCTCGTCCGTTGAACCCTGAACCTGTGAACGGTTACGTTAATTCTATCTGTTTTGGGCCTCAGAGGCTATGCGGCAATGATGAAACAATATGTTTTACACAACTGATCACATAATCACGGCCCTTTGCCCCGTTTTCCAGGGTGTTCAGCCACTCCTGTGGTATCTGGCCATATCCGTAATAGGCACCTGCGATGGCGCCTGCCATAGCGCCAATTGTATCGGTATCCCCTCCAAGGTTAACCGCTAAGACGACTGCTTCCCGGAAGTTTTGGGTCAATACAAAGGCCCCAATAGCTGCTGGTACCGACTCTATGGCCTTCAGACTCAGTCCATACCGACCTGTGATGGCCTCAATAATCCCTGACAGGGGACTTCCGGATAACGAAGTGCATGTTTTGGTGCCGGCTTCACTTCGTGTCAACCTGTCAAGGCCCAATCCTGCGCTCAAGAATTTGATCCCATTAAGGTTTTCGGCAAACCTCTTGTCTATATCAGTCACCTGGGCTGCGATCCCGTCTAAATATCCTCTTGGCTCGACAGGTTCGTTTGACAGCCCGTATTGAAGCGCCAGCCCCACTGCCGAGGCCTGTGCCACTGCACCTGCCAGTCCCTCCGGGTGGTGGTGTGTGATGCGGGCACTCAGGATGGCATGTTCCTTAATGGCTTCGAGGTCGCGAAAATAGAAGCAACCGATAGGGGCTATTCTCATAGCCCCACCATTGCCAAAACTGTCTGTGCCTACCTGGTCCCAGGGGATTCCCTGCCCGATCCTTTCCACAACACCGAAAATACGTCGGCCGTAGCCACGCCCGGGATCAAAGTTTTCCTTGAATTTTCTGGCACATACTGCCGGATCGAAGCCCCCATTTTCTACGAGGGTCTCCAATATCCCTGTCATCATCTGCGTATCATCCGTGTAGCGCCCTTCGTCCCGGATCATCGTATCAAGGATCCCGAACTGACTGTAAATCGCCCTGTGAGGCCAACCTTCCACAGGTTCACCCAAGGCGTCACCCACAAAGGTCCCCAGGATCGATCCAAGGAACCTGTCCAGTAATTGCCCATTCTCCGGATTTTCCATCACAGCCTCCGTGTAACCGCTATAGGAAGCGCCCTCTTGATGCCAGTTCTTCAGCGGCGCGGACGACCATGTCCACTGACACCGCGTGCATGCATTGAGGGTCTTCGCAATTGACTGTAGCCATTTCAAAACAGGGTGGACAGTCCACCACTCCCCTAAGGACCTTTGTCGCAGGACCAACCGGCGACCATCTCTTGGGGCTGGAAGGACCGAAGACGGCCACCGTAGGAATCCCCATGAAGGCGGCAAGATGAGTCACACCGGAATCATTGCCGATAAAACACCTCGCCTGCCGTACCAAGGCCATTAGATGGGAAGGATCGCAAACTTCATATATCCGAAAACATCCTTTTGACCTGGTTCTGATAATCGGCGCCAAGTCTGATTCTGCCGGGCCTACCAAGAAAACGACTTTTCCAAAATTCATCCCCTTGATGATTGTGGCAACCCGAATAAAGTTTTCTACCGGCCATCGTTTCCTTGGACTCCCAGCGCCAGGATGCATGACAAGGAAACCATTTTCCTGTCTGCTTTGAACCTGTTTAACAAGCTCGTCACAACATGATGAAACCACATCACCGGCCTTGGATTCTTGGCTTTGGAGATAACCCTCCATTTGCCTTATCAGATGCAGGGCCACATGAGTTTCCTCATCAACCGGAGGCCGTGGGCTTATTCTATGGACTCTGCCGGCGTGGTTTTGCCTGATGTGATGCTCGGTGGCGGCTGAAAAACTGATCAAGATTATAGTATCATGATTGCATATGAATTCTTTGACGAAGGCTGTTATGTCTTTGGAAAACAGGGAACAAAAGCGGGCACTTTCAAGAGGAAAATGCCCGTCCACTACGTTGAGCTCACGAGCAATCTTTCCCGACCCGCTTGGACACAAAAGGGCCACTGAGGCCTTCTTTCTGTGCTTCAATAACACAAGTGCAGGAAAGGAGAGGACCAGATCCCCCAAGGCCCCTTGATGAATGACCAGTATTTTTTCCTTTGCGCTCAGACAGGGCATCCTTCATTGACCAGTTTACACTTTTTTCGAAAAAGCGTGTATTATCGAATTGAANNGTCCAAACTGGAAATTCGAAATTTGAAATTAGGTAACGCATCTACATCTTTGTGTTTTTCCCGATTTCAAATTTCACTGCCAAAATACAAGATCAACAAAGTGTAAACTACTTTTGACTTGTCGTGAAGGATGCCTCAGACAGTCAGGCATTTCCAAGTTTAACCACCTGTCGGCTCAGGTTAATGAAAAGATAACATTTTAAACCCTAAATCGTTTACAATGCAACCGAGTTTTGATAGAAAAGCCAAGGTTCCTCCGTATTCTTCAAGATCGTCGAGTAGCTCCGCCGCAGGCGTTACGTTGAAAAGGACTTGACGAATCAACCATGAACAGCGCGTAGATTATGCAGTCTAAGAACACCTTTTTTGGAGCATTTATAGTAGTCGGCCTTTTATGCCTTTTGGCCTGTGCACCAGCCCCAGTCGCCATAAAGGAGAAGCTGCCCCCATCACCTGAGCTGATCCAGGCCCTTGAGCGTTTCAAAACAGCCGAAGACCTCTTTCAACAACAGGCTTATTCAGAAGCGATTGCTATCTACCAGGATCATCTCAGACGGTTTCCAAGGGGTCCTCTGGGGGACACTGCTCTGATGAAGACAGGTTTGATTTGCATGGCTATGAAAGACTATCTACAAGCCCGACATATGTTTAAGCGCCTGGTCCATGAGTATCCGAAAAGCTCCCTTGTGGAAGACGCCAGATTCAATGTCATACTCGCTTATTACGAGCAAGGCAGCTACAGCGCAGCTATTAAGTCCGCAATCTCCGCCTTAGGGTTTGCAGCGACGCGTTACCAAAAGTCTCGCATATACGATCTCATGGGGTACAGCTATAGCGCCAACAATGAGTTCGAAGATGCCATTAAGAGTTACATGATCGCCTATGAGCTGGCCGAACCACAGAAGCGTACGGAAATCCTGAGCAAAGTGAAGGAGGTTATCGCCTGTCTGAAAGAACCGGAATTGAATTCCCTTCTTGAAGTATACAAACATAGGGTGCCCAGCGGCCATTTACGCCTTCAATTGGCAAAAGAGTATGCGTCAGAAGACAGGATTCAGCCGGCGATAGACGTCCTGTCGGATTTTTTCAGCCTGTTTCCGCAACACGAGGAGCTTGAAACTGCCATGGCCCTCATGGATGAGTTAAAGTTGGGATTGCTTACAAATCGTTTCTCGATCGGTTGTATTCTACCCCTGAGCGGGCCCTACGAGAAGTTTGGAAACCGAGCCCTGACCGGCATTGAGCTTGCGTTGAATCAATTCAATACTCAACCCGATGTCAACCAGATTCAATTGGTCATCAAGGATTCCAAAGGGGACCCCAATGAAGCAGCCAGAGCTGTTGAAAGTCTGGTCCTCGATGACGGCGTAATAGGTATTATCGGGCCGATGATCACTTCAGAGTCAGCCGCCGTCCAGGCCCAGGCCCTCAAGGTCCCCATCATGACGCTGACCCAGAAGCCGGATATCACCAAATTGGGAGATTACGTCTTTCGAGACTTCCTGACACTCTCCCAGCAGGTAAAGGCTGTTGTATCTTATACAGTCCACGAGTTGGGAATCAAAAGAATTGCCATTCTTTACCCTGAAGAACGGTATGGCATCGCTTCCATGAACACATTCTGGGATGTATCGATACTCCACGGCGCTGAGATAGTCGGCGTCGAATCGTATGGCCCGGACCAAACTGACTTTGCTGACGCCATCAAGAAATTGGTAGGCCTTTATTATCCAAGACCTGAAGAACCCGAAGAAGAAAGCACAGAACAAACAGAAATCCTTTTTGAATTCCTTGCAGTCGAGGAGGAAGCTGAGGCCCCCTTTCCCGACACCCAAGGGAACCAAACGTCTCAGCCAGGGCTACCCCCTTCCCTTTCACCTCTGGATGAAACCTCATTCCCGGAAGATCAACCGCCGGAACAGGAACAGGAAGAACCCGCACCGATCGTTGATTTTGGAGCTGTCTTTATCCCTGACACTTTCGAGAAAGTCAGCATGATTGCCCCGCAGTTCCCATATTATGATGTGGCAAATGTCCTTCTGCTAGGCACTAATCTCTGGCATTCGGACAAACTGATTCAAATGGCCCGAAGCTATGTACAAGGTGCTGTTGTGCCCGATGGTTTTTTTCGCAACAGTCCATCACCCAGTGTCCAGAATTTTGTGAAGAGCTTTAAGGACGTCTTTGGTATCCCCCCTGGATATCTGGAGGCTCAAACCTACGATGCGGCCTCGATACTTTTTCAACTCGTGAACAAACCAGAGGTCAGGTCCAGACGCAAAATGAAGCTGGCCATTATGGAACTGAAAGACTTTCCAGGAGTGACAGGGCGCACATCCTTTGACGAAACAGGAGATGTAAGCAAACAGATCTATCTTCTCAAGATAAAAGGAGGACGGTTTGTGCAGGTAGAACCATAAACCTTGGACTGACCGTCGGCTTGTTTGCCTCTTGCATTCTCTTTACAGCTCTGCATTGAGCCACGATGTCAACAGCAAGAGTTGCCGTCCAGTGTGGGTTGCATGTGTTTCTTGTGCATCCGTTGCCAGATCATATGCCCTTTGGAACTCACCCGAATGAATGGCTTTCCTGGCATTTTTGCGGCAAAGCATAGCTTTTACCGATAGGATCATTAACGTGCTCAGATCAGCGCCGCACCGCGAGCATTCCCGTGTTCTCCGGAATTTGGCCCGGCACACCGGGCAGCGAAGCGCTTGTTCCATATTGAAGCTCCCCGCAGCAAGCTGCGGGGAATCTTCGACCGTAAGGAAGTTTGCCATTTTCATGTTCGCTCGCTTTTGCGGTTCATTACTTGCCCTCTACAAAAAACAGGAGTTCCTTCAGGGCCTCGCATGCCTTGGACAGCGATTCTGCGTTATGTGAAGC